>CAYLVF010000001.1:0-35762 GCA_964387045.1 uncultured Melioribacter sp.
AAGACGGCTGGCTTTACACCGGTGATATGGGTTTCTTGGATGAAGATGGTTACTTATACGTTTTAGGAAGATTTAAAAGTTTGTTGATAGTAAGTGACGGTGAAAAATATTCTCCCGAAGGAATTGAAGAAGCGCTTGTAGAGAAATCAAATTTTATTGAACAAGTAATGCTGCACAACAATCAAAATCCATACACCATTGCTTTAATAGTACCGAATAAAGAAGCAATAAAAAATGAATTGAAAAAACACTCATTAACAATTCAAACCAAAGAAGGACAACTAAAAGCGATAGAAATATTTCAAAAAGATATTGACAAGTTTAAGTCCGGCGGTGAATACGAAAACGAGTTTCCCGAACGATGGCTCCCGGCAACTTTTGCTTTACTCGGCGAAGGTTTCACTGAACAGAATCAATTTATGAACAGCACATTAAAAATGGTACGCGGAAAAATCACTGAGTTCTATCAAAACAGAATTGAATTTTTATATACTCCTGAAGGAAAAGATGTTTATAACCATCAAAATATGAAGATAGTTGAGAGGTTTGATGGGGATGGTTAATCATTTTTAGATTAATCTTCCGCGTTTTTTTCTTCTTTCTGCTCTTTAACATTCGGAGGATCCCACCCCACTATAGATCCCGATTTTATTTTTGAAAGATATGGAGAAAGTGTTGCCCCGGGGAGCGTCCGTGAATTATCTTCAATGTCTATCGGACCCATACCCGTACCGGCACCAATCATACAGTTTTTACCGATTGTAATTAATCCATATCTAAATTTTCCGGCGCCTTCGTAAGCGTGAACCGTTAATCTTGTGAATGCACCGAGGACTGTATTTTCACCAACGTAAATTAATTCCGGTCTGAAGTGGTCTAGCCAAACAAGCTGCATAATTTCCGCGCCCTTGCCAATGTGTGCGCCCATCCATCCATAAAATTTATTTTTAAACGGGACACCCTTCATAAAGAATGATGAGGCAACTTGAAGCTGCAATAAAAATCTTCGTCTAAAAGGAAGATTAAGTACTCGCCAGTTGATTGAGTTTTTTTCTTCCGGTGAACCTAGACCGCTGAATGTATAGTGTCTTCTAACAGGGGTCAAAAACTTTTCTAAATTTACTTTTCCATCCGGAGTTTTCGGATCGAACTCAAACACGCTTGTTCCTTTACCGCCGGATGTTTTACTAATAAAAATTTCCCGGTTCTTTTTCTTGCCGAGTTTTATTGCTCGTTCAATTATTTCGATTGTTACTGCTTTGATTGATTCTTCGGGAGTCAGTCCTCGGTATTTTTTCATTTGTTCTCTCACTTCTTTTTGCATTAGAAAAATAATCAAAATCCTTTCAATTATTTAATCAAGCATTGGACCGCTTCAAAACAAACAAGATGTCCTTTTCGTCAAAAGACTGAATTTATTTTTTTATTATCCGGGGGATTTGAAAATGTATTTTAGAATCATTGCCGCTTTATTTTTGCTTTCTTTTATTTTAATTACAAATTCTTGTTATGAAAACGCCGACCATGAAGAACTTCCGCTAGATGCAGAAACCGAATCAGCATTAAATCTGGGAGATATTCGTTTTGCAATTACCAAGATTGATTCGTTGATGAAGGTATTTCCGGAAAACAATTATCTAAAATATTTTTATGGAACCATTCTCGTTAATTACGGCAGCGCTAAAGTTTATGATATTATAGATTCGTTAAGAAATAAAGGAGACCTTGTCTATTCCGATTTATTAGAACTGCACATCGATGTGATGATTGGAGATCGCAGCACAAGAGAAAGACTAAACAAAAAATTGGAGGAGTTTCCTGATAATAATGAATTACGATTATTAGACTGGATCGTTAAATTGGATAACGGGGATTTTGAAAATACCGAAGCAACTCTGGGCGAAATCCGGAAAATAACTCCTCTTAAATATCTTCCGCTACTCGCAATTTATTATCATTCGTACGATCGAGATTATAGAACTGCTTTGAAATACTTAACAATGCTGCGGAATGAATCGATCTATAAAATGGAAAAGGATTTCAATCGGCTTTCCTGCTTGCAAGACAGAAACATTCATTACGATATTGATTCGTCCTTTACAGTTAAATATGAGCAGTGCGGTGCTCAGCCAGGGATGCAATTTGTTACCGAGAATGGTATCACTCTTAAAATTGGCTTCGATACAGGAACCAACGGGTATGGTTTCACCATTCATAACAAATCTCTGGGCGACAGCTTAGAAGGAAAACAAATTTACAGCATTGAAAAAGGAATTCAATATAATTATATGAGCGCGCCTGCGGACGTAATCGGCAAACTGATCAACTTAAAAACACCTCGCGCTGAAAACTTCTTAGTTGAATATTTTGAGGGTGGTTTGACATTAGCAGATGGAGTTTTTTCTCCTTTATTATTTAATGCTGCCGTTACAATCAATTCAAAAGAAGAAGTCGTAACCCTTCACAACAGAGACTCTCTCGAGAAATATATAGCAAGTTTATCTAAAGAGTCTTTTACAACCGTTCCATACAAAGTAAGGAAAGGTTGGATGTTCATTCCTTGTGAAGTTAACGGAAAAAAAATCGAAATGATGCTTGAAACCGGTTCGCGTGATGTAAATTTCAATTCTCTTGCAACAAGAAGATTGGGGTTGGAGTCTTACGAAGGTTTTGTTAAATGGAAAGGGGAGGATTACCCGGTTACAAAACTTGATACGGAAATGAAAGTTGGTAACTTTTCTTACGCTGTTTCTGGCGGACACCAAACCAATTTCGTTTTAGGCAACTTAGCCTACGGATTAGGCGCCGCGGGGGACATTGGTCCTAATTTTATACAAAATTATATATTTACAATAGATCCCTTCAACCAACAAATAATTTTGGAGAAGTTATAAGTTGTTCCACCAACTTAAATTTCGGCGGCTTACAGATTCAGATCTATTTTTGCTGTTTCGTAGTTTTTAAAAAACAGAGGAAGAATAAGGGCAATAATAAAAAACACTATTCCTGTTAAATAAAACAATATTCCTATTAGATTATCATGTTCTAAAAGACCTGTTCTCCCCAAAATAAAATGCCAGTCATGATAAACTTTGTTTCCCCCTAAAAGAGGAAGAGACCTTTCTTTTGCGTCTGCCACATAAACGCTTATATTCATTAAGTTTTGCCCAAGCCAAATAAGTGAAATTTGGGTTCCAAATATTTTTCGATGCGAAACAAAGTAATAAACAAAAAGAAGCGGAAGTATAATTTGCATTAATGTTCCGCCAAGAGTATAAATAAAGCTTCCGAACAAACTGAATATCCCGTGTCCCCCTTCATGAATTAACAAATTGAAATGATCCAACAGAAATATAAACTCGCCCGAATTGATAGAAAGCAAGACAACGACAGGCAGCAAAATAATTGACGATATCCATGGTTTTAATTTTTGCAAATTACTCTTCTATTAATTCACGAAGTTTGTTAATATCTTTTGTCAAACCGAGACTGAGCATTAATTTTATTCTAGCTTTTTGACCATTTAAATAATCCGTGAAAATTACACCTAACTTTTTTAACCATTTGCCGGCGCCGGGATAACTGTATATATCCAGAGTTTCTCCGGAAGGGCATCTGGAAGTAAGCACAATGGGAATTCCTTTATCGACAGCATATTTAATTCCCTCAAAAGCTGTTGGCGGAACATTGCCCACGCCCATTGCTTCTATTACAATTCCTTCCGCTCCCGAATCTGCGGAGAACTTAAAAAATTTATTTCCCATTCCCGCATGAACTTTTATTAAATCAACGTTTGAATTTATTTTATCTGTTTCAATTGTCTCAAGTTTTCTTGGCATCCTGTTAAATATTACTCTTCCTCTATCTACAAACCCTAGTGCACCAAAATCTAGACTGTGAAATGTTTCGATATCCTCGGTATGAGTTTTTGTCACTTCACTTGCAGCATTAATTTCTCCGTTAAGACAAACGAGCACCCCCATTCCCAAACTATTTGGAGAGTTAATTATATGAACAGCGTCCAATAAATTTTTTGGTCCGTCCCAATCAGGCTCAGATGATGTTTTCATTGCACCAATCACTACTATCGGTTTATTTGTTTTGATTGTTAAGTCCAATAGATATGCCGTCTCTTCAAGAGTATCTGTACCGTGAGTAACAATAATTCCATCGATATCTTCCTGGTTTATTCTTTTCTTGACTTCTTTGGAAAGCTCGAACATTAATTCGGGTGTCATATGGGGTCCGGGATACATTCCAAAATCATATATATAAAGGTCTGCTAAATTTTTTGATTCGGGAATCATATCAATAAGTTGATCTCCATGATAAAACGGAATCGTCCCCCCGGTTTCTTCATCAATCTTCATTGAGAACGTGCCGCCTACAAAAACGATAAGAATCTTTTTCATCTATTATAGTCCTTCCAATTTTTTCTTTTTGTTAACACAAACTTATAACAACTATAAGAATTTTCTTTATACAAAAATTTTATTTTGTTTTTTATTAACAACTTACAAAAAAGAGAAAGAATTAATTTGCGGATATGATTCCAATATCATATTATTGATTCGCTCAAGACCCCGATATGGTGTGTTGATAACTTGTTGACAACTCCGTTTTGTGAAACGTTTCACGCGGAACTTTGATTTTGTTTTTTGGGCTTTTGTTGACCGTCTTCTGTTGGCAACACTTAAGGCGCTCCCCCAACGAGTTGAAAAGTAATGGTTTACGGTTTTTGTTTAATGTTAACATCTTGTTGATAAACTTACGCCGGCATAAATTAGTTAAATATTTTTTAAAATTATAAAAACCTCTTACTGTTATATTAATTGTGGATAAGCTAAACAACAAATCCTTTTTAAAAACTATCAATATTCATACCGATTGCACCTTCGCATGGAAAGAGTGTTTGTCTATTATAAAAGAAAGTGTTCCGCATATAACCTACAACACATGGTTCCTTCCTATTAAACCGGTTGAATTATTCGAAAACACACTTAAAGTACAAGTGCCCAACGGATTTTTTATAGAATGGATAGACGAACATTATAACACGCTTATCAATAAAACAATAAATGAAGTTCTTGGTGACGACGGGAAGCTAATATATACCGTATTAGATGATAAGAAAAACGATGATGAAATCAACACTATTATAAAAGACGATCAACAAAAAAAAGTTGTTCATCAAAGTGAGGCACAAACCACCATCATTTCTTCAGAGGAGCCGCACGAAACTTCTTTAAATCCACGGTATCGGTTTGAAAATTTTATTAAAGGAGAAGGGAATCAACTTGCAAGAGCTGCCGCTTATGCTGTTGGTGAAAATCCCGGAGAAACTTCTTTTAATCCTTTGTTTATATACGGCGGCGTTGGGTTAGGGAAAACTCATCTTATTCAAGCGATCGGCAATAAAGTGTTGGAATATTACCCGAACAAAAAAGTTATTTATCTCTCCTCAGATTTGTTTACTGTTGAATTTGTTGAAGCCATTCAATCAAATAAAGTAAATGAGTTTTCCAACAGATATAAATCTATGGATTGTTTAATAATAGATGATATTCAGTTTTTAATAGGAAAAGAAAAAACACAAGATTTATTCTTCCACATCTTTAACACTCTTCATCAATCCGGCAAACAAATTATACTTTCAAGCGATAAACCGCCAAAAGAATTAAAAGGTTTAAACGAGAGATTAACTTCAAGATTTTCTTGGGGGCTTACTACCGATATTCAACCGCCTGATTTTGAAACAAGAATAGCTATTCTAAAAAACAAGAGCAACAGTTTTGGTATTAATCTCTCTAACGAAATTTTTGAATATATTGCTCATAACATAACTTCTAACATCCGAGAATTAGAAGGATGTTTAATCAAACTTCTCGCAAATGCTTCTTTAAATGGAAAAGAAATTGATTATGAATTAACTAAACGAACCGTTAAAGAAATCTCAACCAAGAGACACGTTAATATTTCAATTGAGTATATAACTAATGTAGTCTGCGATCACTTCAAGGTAGATGAAAATAAAGTACGTGAGAAAAATCGTAAAAAAGAAGTTGTTATAGCTCGCCAAACGGCAATGTATCTTTCAAAAATTCTTACAAAATCTTCACTCAAAACAATTGGTTTGCATTTCGGAGGAAGAGATCATTCCACCGTTATTCATGCGCACAATACTATTGAAGATATGATAAACAAAGACCCTCGTTTGAAACAATCTATTGATGAATTAAAAAACAAAATAGAAATGAGTATTTAAAGATTTTTTTCTTTCGCCTAAATTTCCCTTGATAAAAATAAACTAATCGTCATGCTTGTGGTTAAAATAAATATTTACCATAAGTATTTTTGTGTTGATATCTTGTTATTAGCTTACCAACAACATGTTAATAATCCAGAGTAATTTAACACTCGGTTGGTATCTAGTTTTTATTAAGATTCTATTAACAATTTATCGATTGATAATTCTGCTTTTTTAGAGTTATATCAGTATAAAAAGGGCTTTTCCACATATCAACATCTTTGTATTTATTATTATTATATATATCTATAAAAGACTAGTAAATATAAGGGGCGGGCAAATGTTTATAACTATTTAATAATTGAAAAAGAGCGTCTATTTTGATATATTTCAATTTTAATTTGGAGCAAAAAAAATGGAATTTAAGGTCAACAGTAAAGAGCTTGAAAAACTTTTAACAAAAATAATCCCTGCCGTTCCAACCCGCACTCCAATGCCGATTTTAGAGAACTTTTTATTCGAAATAAAAGACGGCAAATTAACAATTCACGCAACCGATTTGGAGATTTCGCTTAAGTCATCTTTAAATGTAGTTGCCGAAGAAAACTTTGAAGCTGTTGTACCGGCTAGGCTCCTCTATGATGTGGTGCGATCATTAAAAGAAACAACAATTTTATTCTCTGCAGTTGATACCGGGAAGCTGAATCTTAAAACAGAAAAAGGAAGCTATACTCTAAGCTATACAGATCCTTCGGAGTATCCTGAGATTCCTTCATTCCCAATAGAAGGTAACGAGGACGTTTCACAAATTTCTATAAACGGAAACGATCTTAAATATGCATTTGAAAAAACAGCTTTTGCAATGAGCAAAGAAGAAATGCGTCCAGCAATGATGGGTACATTATTCGATTTTGAAGAAGAAGGTTTAAGAGTTGTTGCAACAGACGGTCATAGATTGTCTAATCTTCTGCTTAAAAAAATAAGTTATGATAAAGTTGAGCAATATATAATTCCGGAAAGAGCTGTTTCTGTCTTAATGAAAATTTTTGATTCTAACGATGTAAAGATTTTTATGAGTAAGACACATATGTCGTTCAGTTTAAATGATATTGAATTAATAACTCGATTGATAGGTCAAAAATATCCTGATTACCAGAGCGTTATACCTCTTGAAAACGAATTTGAATTAAAGGTAAAAACAAGAGAACTGCACGATGCAATTAAGAGAATGATGCTTTTTTCTACATCTAATACAAAGAGAGTTAAGTTTTCTATTTCTAAAAACAATCTTGAAATCTCGGCAGAAGATCTAGATTTAGGCGCATCAGGAAATGAAAATATAGAATGTCAGTATTCCGGAGAATCTATAGATATAGGTTTTAATTCGGCATACGTTAATGATCTTCTAAATCATTTAGATGATGAAGAACATATAATTTTTAACCTGCACTCACCGACAAAAGCAGTTATTGTCGTTCCTGATAAGAAAAAAGAAGATGAAGAATTAATGATGTTATTAATGCCCGTAAGGTTAAACAACTAGGATGGTTTTAAAAGAACTTGAGTTAGTTAGTTTTAGACTACACAAAAACACGGTTCTTAAATTTTCTGATAAACTGAATTATATAGTTGGCGGCAACGGACAAGGAAAAACAACTATTTTGGAAGCTATATATTATTTATGTACTACTAAAAACCTTAATCAAGCCTTAGATAAAGAAGTAGTTTCATTTAATAAAGACAATTTTGAAGTTAAGGGACTTTTCAAAGAAAAAGTTGAAAATAAAGTTCTGCTTCTCTTCTCAAAAGAAACTAACAAAAAGAATACAACTTTAAACGAAAAAAGTGTATATAAAGCATCCGACCTCTTTGGGAAATTTCCGGTTGTGACCTTAATTCAACTTGATCATGCGATTACAATGGGAAGGCCGGCAGAAAGAAGAAAATTTGTAGATTCGGTTATTTCTCAGTCGAGCGAAACTTATCTTAGAACACTAATCGACTATAATAAAATTTTAAAACAACGCTCCCAATTATTAACAGAAATAAGAGAAAATTATAATCATGATTTAATTATACAGCTTGATTCATGGACTGAGATGCTTGTAAATAATGGTTCTTATTTAATAAAACAAAGAATAGACTTTTGTTATGAGTTTAAGGAATACTTAAAAAATGCATATGAAAAAATCATGGGCGATAAAGAATCCCCGGGTATAGAGTATTTGTTTTTTAATGAAAGTATAGATGTTGAGAATATTGAATCAAGATTTTTGAATTCCCTTAAAGAAGAGAGAGACAATGAAATTCGTAGAGCTGCTAATTTAATAGGACCGCATAGGGATGATTTTCTTTTTACCATTAACGGAATGGAATTAAGAAAGTACGGTTCGCAAGGACAACATAAAACATTTCAAATTGCATTACGTTTTGGAGAGTTCTTCTTTATTAAAGATAAAAAAGGAATAACCCCTATTTTTTTGATGGATGATGTTTTCGGTGAACTTGATACCTACCGTGCTCAAAAAATCAGTGAATATCTTCGCGAAATAGGACAAGCGTTTATTACAATGACGGATTTTGGAAGACTTGAAGAATTATATTCCGGCAACGGCAACTCGATTATTAAGGTTGACAACGGAAGTGCTTCATATGAACACCTATAAAAGTATATCGGAAATTTTAGATAAGGAAAAAAGTTTTGAGAAATTTAAAACAGCAATAGACGGCTATACGGTTGTTGACGAATTTCACAAGGTTTTTCCGGAACTTAAAACCGTAGCAAAAGCAAAAAAGTTTGAAGGAAATATTCTTTTTATACACGCGGAAAACTCTGTTTGGAGAAGCGAATTAAACCTTAATAAAGATAAAATAATTTCTAAACTGAATAAGTTTGTCGGTAAAGAAATAGTAAAAAAAATAAAATTTATTTAGCCAAAGAAGGAATAGGTGGGTAAGTGGTAAAATCAGTAGAAAACAATTACACAGCAAAAAACATTAATATATTAAAAGGACTTGAAGCCGTTCGAAAAAGACCAGCCATGTATATTGGCGATGTCAGTTCTCGCGGGCTTCATCATCTTGTTAACGAAGTTGTTGATAACAGTATAGACGAAGCGCTCGCCGGTTATAATGATACGATAAATGTAACCATAAACAAAGACGGCAGCGTAACGGTTGAAGACAGGGGAAGAGGTGTTCCTGTTGATATACATCCCGAAGAAAAACGCTCTGCTCTTGAAGTTGTTATGACAGTGCTCCATGCAGGAGGTAAGTTTGACAAAGATTCATACAAAGTTTCCGGCGGTCTTCACGGTGTTGGAGTTTCGGTTGTTAATGCTTTATCAGAGTGGTGTAAGGTAGAAGTTAAACGCGATGGTGAAGTTTATTACCAAGAGTATCGTAGAGGAATACCTGTTGCACCGGTAAAAAAACTTGGTAAATCAAAAAAGAATGAAACAGGTACTATTGTTACATTTAAACCCGATGGAGAAATTTTTAAAGTAACTAAATTCAACTTTGAAATTCTAGCCGAAAGAATGAGAGAGCTTGCTTATCTAAACAAAACAGTAACTATCACCATAAAAGATGAAGCCGAACAGTTAGAAGAAAAATTCAAATTTAAGGGAGGCATTGTTGAGTTTGTTAGATATTTAGACGAAACAAGAACACCGTTTCACAAACCAATTTATATCGAAGGAGAAAAAGACGGAGTACCGGTTGAAATTGCTTTTGAATACAGCGATGCTTATTCCGAAAACATTCACACATATGTTAATAACATTAGTACCATTGAGGGAGGCACTCATCTAGTTGGTTTTAAAACAGCTTTAACAAGAACATTCAATAATTATGCATACAAAAATAATCTTATAAAAGAGAACAGTAAAATTTCTTTAACCGGAGATGATTTTAGAGAAGGTTTAACGGCGGTTGTTTCTATAAAAGTAATGGAACCGCAGTTCGAAGGACAAACAAAAACAAAACTTGGCAACAGCGAAGTTAAATCAGCCGTAGAAATGTTGGTTGGAGAAAAACTAGCCGAATTCCTAGAAGAAAACCCGCCGATAGCAAGAAAAATAATTGATAAATGTAAAAGGGCAGCCGAAGCAAGAGAAGCCGCTAGAAAAGCAAGGGATCTCATCAGAAGAAAGAACGCTCTTGATACGATGAATCTTCCCGGTAAACTTGCAGATTGTTCAATCAGCGACCCCGAGCACTGTGAAATCTATATTGTTGAGGGAGACTCTGCGGGGGGATCAGCTAAACAAGGGCGTGACAGAAGGTTTCAGGCGATTCTTCCTATAAAAGGAAAAATATTAAATGTAGAGAAAGCAAAGATTAATAAAATTTTAGAAAACACTGAAATACGCGCAATGATATCGGCTATTGGAGCCGGCGTTGGTCCCGAATTCGATCCCGAAAAATCACGTTACGGAAAAGTAATTATTATGACGGATGCCGACGTGGATGGAAGTCATATCAGAACTCTCCTTCTCACATTTTTATACAGGCATATGAAGGAATTGATAGCAACAGGAAGAGTTTATATTGCTCAACCGCCGCTCTATAAAATTAAAAAAGGGAAAGAAGAATATTATGCCTTTGATGATGACGAAAGAGATAGAATTCTAAAAAGATTTAGAAGTAACGGAAAAACAGAAGACCTGGAAGAAGACGGAACACCAAAAGGTGTAACGCTTTCACGTTATAAAGGTTTAGGTGAAATGAATCCCGAACAACTATGGGAAACCACAATGAATCCGGAAACCAGAACGCTTCTGCAAGTAACTCTTGAAGGAGTAGAAACAAATAAAATATTTGAAACCCTTATGGGAGATCAAGTTGAACCAAGAAGAGCATGGATTGAAAAACATGCTAAGTATGCTAACCTAGATATTTAACAACAACTGATAAAAAGAGAACTTTTAAATGGCTACAATTTTTGAAAAAATAACACCGGTTGCTCTAGAAGAAGAAATGAAATCGTCGTACATAGATTATGCTATGTCTGTAATTGTTGCAAGAGCATTGCCTGATGTAAGAGACGGACTTAAGCCGGTTCACAGAAGAGTACTTTTCGGAATGCAGGAGCTTGGCGTTGCATTCAATAAATCATATAAAAAATCAGCAAGAATTGTCGGTGAAGTTTTAGGTAAATACCACCCTCATGGCGACAGTGCGGTTTACGATACAATGGTGAGAATGGTTCAGGATTTTTCCCTTCGCTATCCTCTTGTTGATGGGCAGGGAAACTTCGGGTCTATAGATGGCGACTCAGCCGCGGCAATGCGTTATACCGAAGCACGTATGGCTAGAATTACCGAAACAATGATGCGTGATTTAGACAAAAACACGGTACAATTTGTCCCTAATTTTGATGAATCACTTCAGGAACCAACGGTTCTACCGTCATATTTGCCGAACTTGTTAGTAAACGGCGCTAGCGGTATTGCTGTTGGTATGGCAACCAACATTCCTCCCCATAACCTGAACGAAGTTATTGACGGGCTTGTATATCTTATAGATAAACCAAATTGTAAAACCGAAGAGTTAATAAAATTTGTTAAAGCTCCGGATTTCCCGACCGGTGGAATTATTTACGGTTACGATGGTGTTAGAGAAGCTTATTTAACAGGAAGAGGTCGTATAGTTGTTAGAGCCAAAGCAAACATTGAAGTACAAAAGAATGATAGAGAAAATATTATTATTACCGAAATTCCCTACCAGGTTAACAAAGCAAACTTAATCGAAAAAATTGCCGACCTCGTTAGAGAAGGGAAAATAAACGACATATCAAATATTAGAGACGAATCGGATAGAGATGGGTTAAGAATAGTAATTGAATTAAAGAGGACGGGTCAACCTGCGGTTATACTAAATCAGCTGTTTAAGCATACTCAAATGCAGGTAACTTTCGGCGTTATAATGCTTGCTCTTGTTAATGGACAACCGAAAGTTCTTACCCTGCAAGAAATGATGAAACACTTTCTTGACCACAGAATGGATGTGCTTGTAAGAAGAACCAAGTTTGATTTAGACGCTGCCGAAAAAAGAGCACACATTCTCGAAGGTTATATAATTGCTCTCGATAATATTGATGAAGTAATAGAAACGATAAAAAAATCTAGAGATGTAAACACCGCTCAAGCTAACTTAATGAAGAAGTTCAAGCTCTCGGCAGTCCAGGCAAAAGCAATTCTTGATATGAGATTGCAAAGATTAACCGGTCTCGAAAGAAAGAAAATAGAAGACGAATACAAAGAAACAATTAAACTAATCGAAAGATTAAAAATTATTTTAAGTGATGAGAAAAGAAGAAAAAATATAATTAAAGAAGAACTGCTCGAGCTAAAAGAAAAATACGGCGATCCAAGAAGAACCGAAATCGTTCATGATTTCAAAGAATTCGATATTGAAGATATTATAGCCGAAGAAGATGTTGTTGTAACGATATCTCACAGTGGATTTATTAAAAGATTTCCAGTAAGCGGTTATAGAAAACAATCACGGGGCGGTAAAGGAGTTACGGGTGCCGGAACCAAAGACGAAGACTTCATAGAGCATATGTTTATTGCATCAACCCATCATTATATAATGTTCTTTACCGACAAAGGAAAATGTTATTGGCTTAAAGTTCATGAAATTCCCGAAGGAGGAAGAGCTTCCAGAGGCAGGTCAATCTTAAATCTAGTTGAAAAAGATAAATCCGAACTAATCACTGCATTTATAAGCGTAAAAGAATTTACGGACGATAAATACTTAATAATGTATACCGAAAACGGCACGGTCAAGAAAACAGTGCTGAGTGCTTACTCAAACGTAAGAAAAGGCGGAATACAAGCCATCAATCTTACAAAAGATGATAGGTTAATAGAGGTTCGGGTTACCGACGGCACACAGGATATTATAATCGGAACCCATAATGGAATGGCTATCAGATTTAACGAAAACGATGTAAGAAATATGGGAAGAACAGCCACCGGTGTTAGAGGAATTAGACTAGGTAAAGGGGATAAAGTAATAGGCGGCATTTCTGTCAAACACGCCACCACGCTTCTTGTTGCAACTGACAAGGGTTACGGTAAGCGTTCCGATCTATCCGATTATAGAATCACAAGGCGCGGCGGAAAGGGAATTATTACGGTCAAAACAGGCGAGAAAAACGGGAAAATGATTTCCTTGATGCAAGTTAATGATAAAGACGAGCTTGTTATTATGACCGTTAAAGGAATGGTAATCAGACAAGGGGTCAGCAGTATTAGAGTAATGGGAAGAAACACCTCCGGTGTTCGTCTAATCAGATTGAACGAAGGAGATCAAATAGCCGATATCGCAAGGGTTGTAAGCGAGGAAGAGGAAGATCAACAACTTCATGAATAAATTAAAGGGGATGACAGAAAAGTAATCTGTTTAATTATGTTAGCCGCAAATTACGCTAATTATCACGAATTAATCCGTTGAATGATTACTTTTTTGTTAACCCCTTTTTCGTTTAAAATAATTTACAGGTGAAATAATGTCACATAAAAACCCCAACATGGAATCTAAATGTGTTCATTCAGGAATTAAAGATTATCAATTTGGTCCCGTAGTACCCCCAATTTATCAGACCTCTACTTTTAAATTTGAGACAACATCGCACGGAGCCTCTTTATTTAAAGGGGAAGAGAAAGGATACATCTATACAAGAATGTCAAATCCTACAATAGAAGCATTAGAAGATGCGGTTGCGGATTTAGAGGATGGTTATAAAGCCCTTGGCTGCGCTAGTGGTATGGCGGCAATCAATACAACTTTTACTGCTCTATTAAATGCAGGCGATCATGTTATTTGTTCAAAATCCGTTTACGGTCCAACAGTAACTTTGCTTAGCACGGTTTTTTCAAAATTTGATATCCAAACAACTTTTGTTAACAGCTCAGATTTAGATGAAGTTAGAGAAGCAATTAAGCCAAACACAAAAGTTATATACTTGGAAACACCCGGCAACCCAACGCTTGAAATTTCCGACATAGAAGAAATCTCAATAATTGCTCATGCAAGCAACATAAAGGTTGTAGTCGATAACACGTTCATGAGTCCCGCCTTACAAAAGCCGTTAACTTTAGGAGCGGATGTTGTTCTTCATAGCTTAACGAAATTCTTAAACGGTCATGCAGATGTTGTGGGAGGTATTATAGTTGTTAAAGATGAACAATCTTACAAAAGTTTTAGGAAAATATTAAACCAACTTGGCGGAGTTATCGACCCATTTAATGCATTTCTCGTACATCGCGGAATTAAAACGCTTGCATTAAGAATGGAACGCCATACAGAGAACGCAATGCAAATCGCAAAGTTTTTAGAAGAGCATCCGAAAGTCAAATGGGTTCGTTATCCCGGACTTAAATCACATCCGCAGTATGAGGTCGGACAAAAACAGCACAAACTACCGGGCGGGATAATTACCTTTGAATTAAAAGGCGGATATGAAGCCGGTGAAACGGCAATGAATAATGTTAAATTCTGTCAGTTAGCTGTAAGTCTCGGCGGTGTTGAAACCTTAGTTCAGCATCCTGCAAGCATGACTCATTTTTCAATGGGAAAAGAAGCAAGAGAAGCCGCCGGAATTACGGACGGTTTAGTTCGTCTTTCAGTCGGCATTGAAAATGTTAATGATATTATTGAAGATTTAGAACAGGCTTTTGCAAAAATAAAACTCGAAGTTAAAGAACCTGTTTTATAAATTTCACTTAACCCCAAATTGATTTTATTTAAAAATTAATTTGGGGTTTATTATATCTACAAATAAAAATAAGAGAGCCATGAAAACGATAAGTACCTTTTTGTTATTGTCGGTTATACTTATTTCCCAAACACCCGATCTTTATATTCCGCAGCCAATTAAAAGAGCATATCAAAAAGAAACACGCTCTTATAATGGAGCACCGGGAAAAAATTATTGGATAAACGAAATCAACTATAATATTAATGCAAGCGTTGACCCGATTACAAAAATATTGGACGGACAATTATCCGCAAGATATGTTAATAACAGTCCCGATACATTAAAGGAAATTGTAATGCATCTTTATCCCGAGTTATTTAAAGCGGGTACAGTTCGAGATTGGCAGATACCTAAAGAAGCCGTTAACGATGGTGTCTTAATAAAAAAGTTGTCGGTTGACTTAAAAGAATATGATGTGTCGGATACAAGCAGAAGCATAAGCAGATCAACCACAAATATGAAAATTAAACTAGAGAATCCACTTAACCCTAAAGACGAATTATTAATAACTACAGAGTGGAGCTTTATTATTCCGGAAATTAGACCGGTAAGAACCGGTGCCTATTCCGATACATCGATGTTTATTGCTTATTGGTATCCTAAAATTGCTGTATACGATGATATACACGGCTGGGATGAAATAGCATATGCCGGCACGGCTGAAATGTACAGCAGCACGGCATCGTTTGATGTTGAAATTACAACTCCTCAAAACTTTGTTGTTTGGGCAACAGGACTACTTGAAAATCCGGTTGAAATTCTGAGCGATAAAATTTTAGAAAGATATAACCAAGCACAAGAGTCGGAATCGATTGTAAATATTCTCACTCAAGAAGATATTCATTCCGATGTAACTAAAAGCGAATTTTCTACCTGGAAATTTAAAGCCGACAAAGCTCCCGATTTTGCTTTTGCATTAGGCAAGAACTATTTGTGGGATGGCGCAATTGTTAAGTTGAAAGACAGAACGGTTTTCGTTGATGCGGGATATCTAAAAGAATCGGTTAATTTCAAAGAAGTTGTACGAATTTCCGTTGAAGCCATTAAGTTTCATTCTTTTGAAATGCCGGGGGTGATTTTTCCTTATCCAACCTTTACGGTTTTTAACGGTCGCGGCGGGATGGAATTCCCAATGATTGTTAATGACGGCGAAGCAAGAACTTACGAAAGCACCGTTGGTTTAACTACTCACGAACTCGCTCATACATACTTTCCGTTTTATATGGGGATTAACGAAAAACGTTATGCTTTTATGGACGAAGGATGGGCTGTTTTTTCACCAACCAGAATTCAAAGAAGATTAGGTGAATATAATCCGATCGAAGGGAGATTTAAGGTACAAGAAAGACAATTAGAAAAAATACTTGAAGTTCCGCCAATGACACCGTCGTTTTTGTTGAAAGGATCACATTATCGTGTCGCGTCATATACGCGTTCAGCCGGTGCTTTATTTGCACTTGAAGAACTTTTAGGTGAAGAACTATTTTTAAAAGCTTTACAAACTTTTATTGCTGAGTGGAAAGAGAAACATCCTACTCCTTATGATTTCTTTTTTACTTTTGATAGAGCTGCCAATGAGAACCTATCTTGGTTTTGGAAACCATGGTTTTTCGAGTTTCATTCCGCTGAACTTAACTTTGTTAATTATGTAAATGACAACGGAAGAAAATACGTAAGTGTAAGAAATGACGGAGGTCTGCCTCTGCCAATTAAATTAAAAATTTACTTTACCGACAACACGGAAAAATCTATTTCTGTTTCACCGAGAGTTTGGCAGAGTGGAGAGAAGGTTGTGAATGTTGATCTTAATACGGGTAAAGAAATTTTAGAAATTGAATTAGGAGATGAATTAGTGCCCGATGTAAATTACAACAAAAGAAAAACATTAAAAGGCGATAAGTAAATTTACGGATGTTTTTTTAACTTGTTAAATCAAACAACTTTTTACATATAGACAAAAACTAATTCGGCGGGTTAAATGAAAAGAATCTTTATAGCTCTATTGTTTTTTGTATGTTCGACTTTTTCACAAGATCAGATTATACAAAAAGGAGAGATATATTATCTAGCAAATAAAGTTGTTGTGAAGTTTAAAGAATCTACTAACAACACATTTTATAAAAGTTCGGTCATCCCATCGGAAACAGCGAAACATTTAGATAACATAAGCGCGACAAAAGTTGAAAAAACTTATACGGTTTTAAATGAGGAAGCGGTTAACTATTCTGATATAAACAGGACATATGTTATAGAATATTCATCGCCTTATGATCCACAGGCTCTATCAAAAAAACTATCCAATTCATCAGCGATAGAATGGGCTGAGCCATGGTATGTATATAAAGTAAGTTTAGAACCAAACGATCCGAAATATTTAGACGGAACCCAGTGGTATCTAAATAAAATTTCGGCCCCCCAAGCATGGGATTTAAGCACGGGCAGTGAAGAGATTGTTATAGCAATTATAGATACCGGTGTAGATTGGGATCACCCGGATCTTGCTGCAAATATTTGGATTAATCCGGGGGAAGTTCTCGACGGTACCGATACCGACGGCAATGGTTTTGTTGATGATATAAGGGGGTGGGATTTCGGCGGGACAAACGGAATTCCGGATAACGACCCGATGGAAGACGCACCAACACACGGAACATATGTTGCCGGATTTGCAAGTGCAGTTACAAATAATGGCGAAGGCATTGCATCGATAGGTTATAATTGTAAAATAATGGCAGTTAAAACTTCACGGCAGGATCTGGGAAACGGAATTATTGCTTACGGACGAGAAGGAATTTTATATGCCGCAAACAATGGAGCTGATGTAATTAACTGCAGTTGGGGAGGAAGTCCTTATTCGCAAGCTTTACAAGACGCAATTACTTATGCAACATCGCTCGGAGCACTGGTTGTTTCATCAGCGGATAATGACAATAAAATTGAACCGGCTTATCCCTCTGCATATCACGGAGTGCTTTCGGTGGGCGGAACAGACGCAAATGATATAAGATACTCTGCTTCAAATTACGGCGCAACGGTTGATGTTACCGCCCCGGCAACAGGGTTTACTACAGGACAAGGAATGTATTCAACCTGGCAGTATGACCCTAACGATTCCAATCCAACACCTTATATTCAAAATAGCAGCGGTACATCTTTGGCTTCTCCTCTCGCTGCCGGTCTTGCAGGGTTGGTTATTCAAAGATTTCCGGATTATACACCCTTACAGGTTGCAGAACAAATAAGAGTTAACACGGATTATATTGCCGATATAAATGACCAGTTCTTTAAATATTATCTCGGCACAGGTAGAATTAATGCATATAAAGCATTGAACAATGCTAATTCAATATCGGTACGTGCGGAAGATTTTGTCTACACCGATCTTTCTAATGGTAATGGTATAGTTGAACCCGGGGAAACTTTTAATCTCGGGGTTGTCTTTAAGAATTATTTAAGTCCTGCATCAATCGTACAAGTATCGCTTGAAAGCAGGAGTCAATATGTAACAATAAATCAAGGAAGTTATACTATTGGCAGCGTCGGCACTCTTGAAGAAACGAACAATTTTGCTTCGCCGTTTTCTTTTTCGGTTTCAGAGGATCTTCCTGTTAATCAAGACATTGAGCTGCTTCTTAAGTTTACCAATGGTGCAGAGTATAATGATTTTCAGTTGGTTAGAACCAAGTTCAACACAACATATTTAACGCAAGCGGGCAACAATATTGCGCTTACAATTACCAGCAAAGGAAATCTCGGTTTTAATGATTATGGACAGCTTCCTTCCGAAGGAGACGGGCTGTTTTTTAATAACGGCGAAAATTTATTGTTTGAAGGAGCGCTAATTTACGGTAGTTCGCCGGCATCGGTAATGGATGCCGCCCATGTTGGTTATCTGCAAAATCAGAGCGAAGATTTTAAGCCTATTGTTCCTTTCAGCATAAGCATACCTGGCGAATACGCCGACAATGAAGGGTTTACAATGTTTAACGATGACTTAGCCGAAGAAAAACTTGGCATACAAACCGAACTATTTACATACAGTTTCTCGCAGGAAGAATACAGCGATTTTATTATTCTCCGCTTCAGGTTCACAAATAACAGCGATACGACTATTCGCACTTTTCATGCCGGGTTGTTCTTCGATTTGGATTTTCATGATTTTGACGATGATTATACGGCATGGGATTTTGAAGACAATTTTGGTTATGTATACGATGCAGACCCAAATCTTAATTCCCGGATTGATGAATATATAGGAGTTGCTTTAATCTCCGACACAAAATATGGTTACCGGGCAATGTCGAACGAAGGAAATTACGGAGGCATAAATATTATTGACGGTTACAGCAAAGAAGAAAAGTGGCTAACCATTGCAAGCGCTACAACAATTGTTGAATTTGGACCGGGAGATATTGCCTTTGCTGTATCCGGAGGACCATATACTTTACAGTCAGGAGAAAGGGTCAATGTTGCTTTTGCCGTTGCCGGCGGCTATTCGTTAGATGAGATAAGAACCGCTATTAGAAACAGCAAATTAGCTTATGGTACAATTCCAACATCGGTAGAGCAGATCGACGAAGTTCCGTTTGAATTTTCTTTATCACAGAATTATCCCAACCCATTTAACCCATCAACAAAAATAAAATTCACTCTTCCAAATGTTGGGGGTGAATATATTCGTCCTCTACAAACAAAATTAATAGTTTATGACATACTTGGCAGAGAGATTACAACCCTGATAAACGAAGAGCTTTCTAGCGGAGTGTATGAAGTTGAGTTTAACGGCAGCGGGTTAAGCAGCGGGGTTTATTTTTACAAATTAACATCCGGCAGTTTTATAGAAACAAAAAAGATGATGATTTTAAGGTAGCTAATATAAATTTGGTGTTAAAATGAAAATCGATACTAAACAGTTTAAAGCCGGGTATAAAAATTTTCGCTTGAAAGATTATTGGACAACGTATAACTCGAAGGTCGACACAAAGGAAACGGGGAAAGATTTACTTGACGAAAATATAGTAAAACTAGCAGAGCTTCAGGATAAATTATATGCTTACGACAGATATGCGATGCTTCTGATTTTTCAAGGCATGGATGCCGCCGGTAAAGACGGCGCAATTAAACATGTGATGAGCGGATTAAATCCTCAGGGCGTTCAGGTTTTCAGCTTCAAACAGCCCTCCGCAGAAGAAATGGATCATGATTATCTGTGGCGAATAAATAAATCTTTACCGGAAAGAGGAAGAATCGGAATTTTTAATCGCTCACATTATGAAGATGTTTTGATTGTCCGGGTTCATGATTTATTGAAGAAAAGAAAACTCCCGCAGCATCTGGTAACAAAAACCATTTGGAAGGACAGGTTTAAACAAATTAGAAACTTTGAAGAATATCTTTTTAAAAGCGGAATTGTTACGATTAAGTTCTTCTTAAATATCTCAAAGGAGGAACAGAAAAAAAGATTCATGAAACGCCTCGAAGAAGAATCCAAGAATTGGAAGTTTTCTGCTTCTGATATTGAAGAACGCAAACATTGGGATGAGTATCAAAAATGTTTTGAAGATGCAATTAACAACACTTCAACCGAATTTGCTCCTTGGTATATTATACCTTCGGATAAAAAGTGGTTTGCAAGATTATTGATATCCGAAATTATTGTTAAGGAAATGAATAAGCTTAAACTCGATTATCCAAAGCTGAGTGAAGAGCAAATAAAAATGCTGGGCGTATATAAAGACAAATTGTTGAAGGAAGATTTTTAATTTTTCACCGTGAGAAACAGTAAATTAAATTTTGTACCGATATGTTTTTCGCTTTCGACAGAAATATCGACATTATTTAATTCGCAGTATTTTTTAACTAGAGCCAAACCCAGTCCATTCCCCTCATACTTCCTAGTATAACCGTGTTCTTCTTGAGTAAACGGAGAGAACAACCTTGGTAGATACTCTTTTGAAATTCCAATTCCTGTATCAATAATTTCCGCTTTAATTTTATCACCCATACTTGTAATGTTGATGGAGATATTCCCTTTATGAGTGTATTTAATTGCGTTGTGAATTAAGTTGTCAAATATTTGTCTAACCGAGTATTCATCTCCAATGATTTTTGAATCAGTTGCATTATTATTTATAGTAAGAGAAAGTTTTTTTTCGTTTGCAAGCCGGGAAAGTTCCGGATACAAATTAATCAGGATATCTTGATAAATATCGATCTCAACAAATTTGGATTGATAAGAGCCGGTTTGTAACTGCGACATGTTAAGTATTAAATCAATCGTTCTAATAATTCTTCGCGATGCGTTATCAACAATGCTGAAGCTGTTAAAGAGCTCTTCGCTTAAAACTCCCCGCACTTCATCTTTTATTAAATTGGAAAAACTAAAGATCACGTTAATCGGCGTTCTTATTTCGTGGGACATTTGCGCCAGGAACTCGCTTTTTAATTTGTCCGATTGTTCGGCGGTGTTCTTTGCTTCAATTATTTTTTCTTCTGCATGCTTTTGATTGGTAATGTCTTCGATAATTCCTTCATAATAAATGACATTTCCCTTGCTGTCTTTAACGGCACGCGCGCTTTCTCTTATATTAAATGTTGAACCGTCTTTTCTTTTAGCTACAGTCTCGAAACCGTGAAGCTCTCCTTTTCTATTCATTTCTTTTACAAAGTAATCTCTAGTCGTAGGATTGTCATACAAAGCTTTAGATGCCTCCATATTTTTAAATTCAACAACCGAGCGGTACCCTAACAATTTACATAAAGCGGGGTTTGCCATAATTATTTCGCCGGAGGGGGTGGTGCGGTAGATTCCCAATATTGCATTTTCATATAAACTACGGAATCTTTCCTCGCTTTCTTTTAAAGCCTGTTCAGCTTTAAATTTTTCCGTTACATTTCTTAATGCGCCGGTTATACCGATTACGGTACCATCATCATCTTTAATAGGAGACTCGGAAACCTGAACATAAATTCGGTTCTTATCTTTCCGCATTAATTCAAGCAAATATTCTTCTTGTTTTTCCCCGGTCTGAATTGCTCTCGAGGTATTCATAAAGCCTATTTGATTGATGGGGTTGTCGGTTGTAAGATCTGTCCACTTAATCATTAATTCAACGGGTGTATAACCAAGGAATTCAAAGCATTGTGGGCTTACATATTTTAGCACATGGTTTGTATCGTGAATGTAGAACATCTCATTGCTATGCTCAATAATGTTTCTAAGTTTTTGTTCGCTTTCTTTTAATGCATTCTCTGTTCGTTTTCTATCGGTTATATCCCGCAGCATTCCGATAATGGAAAGCTTACTATCTAGAACAGCCCTAGAACCAAAAACTTCAGCATAAATTATTTTACCTGTTTTTGTGATACCCCTAAATTCGTAATGGAGACTCGACATATCTTCGTTAAGTCGCTTTTGAATATTTTCATTTACCAATTCCCGGTCATCGGGATGCACAACATCTTTAGGCGACAACTTGTTTATGATTTCCTCGGGGTCATATTCAAAAGTTTTTGCCAAATGAGGGTTAACATAAGTAAGAAGTCCATCAGTAATTATGTATATGCCGATCATAGACTGTTCAACAAGAGTTTCATATTTGCTGGCAAAGTTAATCGCCTCTATCTCTACTTTCTTTTTTTCGGATACATCAAGCTGCACAACTTGCAGAGCCGGTCTGCCGTTGTAATTAATAAATGAAGCAAGGACTTCAATCCAATAGATTGTTTCGTCTTTTCTTATCGCTCTAAATTCTTGTTTGGGTGAAATTCTTTTCCCTTCAAAACTTAATCGCATTAGCTCAAAAAGTCTCTCTCTATCATCCGGATGAATTAAATGTTTCACGCCGTTCATATCTAACTCAATCAACTCATTCATTGAGTAACCAGAAATTTCTGCCGCCCGTTGGTTGGCAAAAGCAATTCTAAAATCTTGTATGATAAATATTGCTTGAAGTGAATTTTCTATTATACTTTTGTATGCATCTTCAAAATTATCGGACGCTTTCTTTTCCTGAAAAATAATATGAACTGCTTTTTTTATTTCATCATCATAATCGACAAGCTCTGCATTTAGCTCGAACACTTTTTTGCTTTTCTCTTTGGATTTTAAAGTAACGGTTTCTTGGTAAGAAGCTATCTCTTTTGAGAAAAGTTTTTTGATGTTCTTTTTAATTACGCCGTGCTTATTTTCTGCAGAGATAAAATTGATAAAATCCCGGCTTATAATGTCTTCTTTTATGTTTCCAACTAATTCTGCAAAGAAATCATTTACAAACAAAACTTTATCTTTGTTGTCAACTGCAGCCATCGGGAACGGAGTGTTATTAAATAACACATCTGCCTTTTGTTTATTCATCGAAAGAGATTTATACCGTTCAACTTCAAAGGCAAGTTTGTCTAAGCGGTTAACAAGTTCGGGCAGAGAAAGTCCGCCGTGTTTTGAGTGTGGTTTTTCCATTCTGGCGCTAGTTCTGATTCATGTAATAGAGTAATAAAAAGTTAAGGATAACAGGTGCTATATACAACTTTGATTAAAACAAAACAGATTGACCATTGAATCATTACAATTAATTATTGAACATTGCTAAATACTTTGTAAGACCAGGGTTCAAGATTCAATTCATCATTTCCGGTAATAAAAATTTTTTCGCCGGAAATGGCATCTAAATAGCTGCCGGCTATAGATCTGTTTTTTAATTTTATTGTTTGCGGGTTTGCAGAGAGATTTATAATTACAAATACTTTATCGCCTTCTTTTTCTCTTAGAAATGAATATACTTGTTTGTCTTTCCCTGTTTTTATTTTTTGAATTTTCCCACCGAAGTTTCCGTTCCACAAAGCTTTATTTTCTTTTTTCAAAACAAATAGTTTTTTATATAAATCATAAAACCGATGTTCCTTCCACTCAATTACATCTTTTTCAAAAAATTCAAGACGTTTATCAAGCCCGGCTTCCTGTCCGCTGTATACAAGCGGCATCCCTTCAACGGTAGCCGAAAGGACGAGCATTGCTTCGGCAGCGTCTCCCATTCTTTCAAATACTGTTCCGTTCCAGGAATTCTCATCGTGATTAGATGTAAAAGTCATTCTATATGCTTCTTCAGGATATTCTTTTCTTTCTGACTTCCAATATTTATCTAAATCTTCAACCGATTTTTCTCCTTTTGCAATATCATTCATAAGATGATGTAAATCCCAAGCATAAGTCATATCGAATGCATATTCATGCAATTCGGGAGTTTCCCATTCGGCTAGCATAAATACCGGTTTAATTTCATCAAGCTCTTTTCTTACTTCATTCCAGAATTTTGTTGGAACCATTCCGGCAACATCGCATCTGTATCCGTCAATATCGCATTGTTCAACCCAAAATTTTAATGCGCCTTTCATATACTCCCATAACTCTTTGTTGTCATAATTAAAGTCAATAACATCACTCCAATCCGGAACCGGGGGCACAAAATTTCCGTCATCATCCGTTGTAAAAAATTCAGGATTAGTTTCCACTAGATTGTTATCCCATGCGGCGTGATTAGCAACCCAATCAATTATAACATACATACCCATCTCGTGAATTTGATTAACAAGAGATTTAAACTCATTAATTGTACCGTGTTCCGGATTAACAGCCATGAAATCTTTTACGGAATAATAACTTCCCAAAGATCCTTTTCTATTTTTTTCTCCGATAGGATGAATAGGCATAAACCAAAGAATATCTATTCCCATTTCTTTTAATCGAGGCAGATGTTCGGCAAAAGCATTGAATGTTCCCTCTTCGGTAAATTGTCTTAGGTTAACTTCATATATAACTGCATTTTTACTCCACTCGGGGTGGGTTACATAACTTTTCTGGGCAAATATTTTGAAACCGAAAATTGATATCATAAGCAAAATTATTATTGTTTTGTTTTTCAATTTTTCCTCAAATTTGTATGAAGATATAAAAATGTTTCTGTTTTAAAATTACCAAATAATTAATAGATTTTAATCATATTTTAGTAAAAAAGAGCTAACACAAATGAAAAAATATTTTGATGACCCGGTAATCAAATTCTTTGTGAGTATAATCGGTCTGGCAGTAATATTTATTGTTTTAAGAGAACTGCATCATATATTTATTCCGTTTGTTATCTCGTATTTTCTGTTTTTCATATTCGAACCGCTGAATAAATTTTTAGTCGAGAAAAAGATTCCTTCGGTCCTTACAATATTCGTTGATCTTTTCATAATGATATTAATTATTTGGGGTATTTCAAGAATTGTTATAGAATCGTTCAGCAGATTTGCCGAGCAAATAAATGTATACGAACAAAAGCTGAACAGCATTGTAAGTAATACGGCAATCTCGATAGGAATAGAAGATCCGTTCTTTACAGAATTCAGTTTACTCGGTATTATAGAAGACCTTGATTACGGAGGAATTGCCGGCAGCTTCTTTACTTCAACTCTCACAATTTTTTCAACAACTTTTTTTGTTTTGTTCTTTTTTATTTTTATAAGTATCGGGCACAAAAATCTTTACGAAGTAGTTAAGGGGCGGTTTGTCGATAGGCAAGTTAAAGGATCGCTTAAAAAAATCAAGAAACAGATTAAGAAACAGGAAGTACCGGTTAACGAAAGCACAAACACGTTAGAAAATCTCAAGGTTAATCGAGGCGTACAAATAGAAAAAACTTTTAAAGACATTACTTCACAAGTGCAAAGATACATTGCGACAAAGTTTTTGCTTAGTTTGCTCACCGGCTCATTAGCGGGTTTTATACTTTGGATATTCGGCGTTGACTTCTTTGTTGTTTGGGGTGTCTTTGCTTTTTTGTTGAACTTTATACCGAACATAGGGTCAGCTATTGCTGTAATTTTACCCGCGGTTATGACGCTTGTTCAATACGAATCCCTCGGATATGCTCTTTTGGTTACCGCCATCCTTATTGTAATTCAGACTATAATCGGTAACGGAATAGAGCCTAAAATCTTAGGAGATAGATTGGGATTAAATCCGCTTGTTATTCTACTCTCATTATTATTGTGGGGATATATTTGGGGAATTGTGGGAATGTTTCTCTCTGTTCCGTTAACGGCAGTCGCAAAAATTATCATGTCAAACTCGCACTCGGAGAATTTAAATTTTATAAGTGATTTAATGGGGAACTAACTCGCAAAACAATCGAAAAGAGGAAAGGAAAGAATATCATAGAGCAAAATCTAACACAAAATTTTTAGTGAAAACGAAATTCCCTAATGCATTGTTTTTTAATTAGTTAAAACCCCGCCCCGGAAACTCTTAGAAACCCTGCACAAAGAGCCTAAACCCCCTGAAGTAAAAAAATTAATAATGCTTTAACACAAAAATTTTATTATATTTCTGCTAATTGAGAATAATTTATTTATTAATTAAGGATGGTTGAAGTTAAGCTGATGATCCAAGCATGGCAATTACCCCGACTAAGTCGGGGAGGAAAGTCCGAACTCCGTAGAGCAGGGTGCCGGGTAACACCCGGGTTCCGCATTGCGAAAGCAGCCGGAAACGGCTAGTGCCGCAGAAAACATACTACCAGTCTGTTTAGACTGGCAAAGGTGAAATGGCGGGGTAAGAGCCCACCGCTTCGGTAGTAATACCGGAGGTCCCTTTGTAGGGAGTCCCGACTTGTCGGGATCAAGGTAAACCCCACTCGGAGCAAGGTCAAGCAGAAGGTTCTTCTTTTTTGAAGTGCGGGTTGCTCGCCCGTTTTCCTTCGGGTAGACCGCTAGATTCCAATAGTAATATTGGGACAAGATAAATAATTGCCGTCCGTCAACCGACGGATTACAGAATTCGGCTTATATGCTTGGACTTTTAGCTTTTCTTCTCCAGTGTTAACTATGTTAAAAAAACGCTGGAAGCTTAAAGAAGGCAGTAACCAGACAGATGTTCTGGCTCTTGCCGACAGCCTAAATATATCCCCCGTTTTAGCCAACCTTTTAATTGCAAGAGGCATCTCAAACTTTCACGAAGCAAAATCATACTTCCGCCCATCTTTAGACGGAATGCACGATCCTTTTTTGATGAATGGAATGGAAGAAGCCTCTATTAGAGTTATTAATGCAATTACAGGAAATCAAAGAATTGCCGTATACGGCGATTATGATGTTGATGGTACATGTTCGGCAGCGTTAATGTATTTGTTCCTCAAAGAACTTGGCGCAAACGTGGAAATTTATATTCCCAATAGATTAACCGAGGGATATGGTTTGTCAATTGAAGGCATCGATTATCTTAAAGAACAAAAGACCGATTTAATCATCACGGTTGATTGCGGAATTACCGCTGTTGAAGAAATTAACCACGCAAATACTATCGGTATCGATTCCATAATTTGTGATCACCACAAGCCGAAAGAAATAATTCCAAATGCGGTTGCCGTTCTTGACCCGCTAAAACCGGGCTGTAATTATCCGTTCAAGTTTCTTTCAGGTGCCGGAGTTGCCTTTAAACTCGCTCAAGCCATAGGTAATAGAATCGGGCATAAAGATATGGCTCTGAAACATCTTGACCTGGTTGCTCTTGCCGGTGCCGCGGATATCGTTCCTTTGGTTGATGAAAATAGGATTCTTGTTAGAGAAGGACTTGATTTAATTAATAGGAACCCTAGACCAGGTATTCTAGCTTTAATAAGAAGTGCGAGAATGGAGCCGGGAAATTTAAGTGCCGGACAAATTGTTTTTACAATTGCACCTAGAATAAATGCAGTCGGAAGATTAGGGGATGCAATTCGTGCTGTCGATTTATTTATTACGCAAAACCCAGAGGATGCAATTAAACTTGCAGAAGTTCTTGAAAGCGAAAACCAGCAAAGAAGAAAAATTGACGAAGCGACCTTTTCACATGCGGTTGAACTTGTTGAAGGAGATCACGATTTTCATGAAAATTATGGAATCATTTTACATGATGATAATTGGCACCCCGGAGTTATTGGTATTGTCGCTTCGCGGCTGGTTGAAAAATATTATCGTCCTTCGATAATGCTTTCTACAATTGACGGTGTTGCAAAAGGTTCTGCCCGAAGTATTTCCGGGTTTAATATTTATAAGGCTCTAGAATATTCTGAAGATCTATTGTTGCAATTTGGAGGTCATGAAGCTGCCGCCGGATTAGCTATTGAAATTGATAAAATTCCCGAATTCAAAAAGAGATTCAATAATTATTTACGGGAAAATCTATCGCAAGAAGAAATTCTCCCTGAAATTCATATTGATACTAAGGTTTCTCTTTCCGAAATAACACCAAAATTTGTTAGAATACTAAATCAATTCGCTCCGTTCGGACCGGGAAATATGAGACCGGTTTTTCTATCTGAAAATGTTCAGCTTGTTTACCCACCCAAAATTGTTGGTACGAATCACCTTCTAACATGTGTTAAACAAAACGGCAACGATAAAATTTTCGATTCGATCGGATTCAATCTCGGATATTTTGCCGACAAGATTGATAAAGAAAAAAATCTTGTTGATATGGCATTCACCATTGAAACGGTCGTTAAAGACGGAAAATCTTATCCGCAGCTTAGAATAAAAGATCTAAAAGTAAAAGAGAAAGAACTAGTAAGTAATTAGGAGAAACAGTTTATGTCCGGTCACTCAAAATGGTCGACTATCAAAAGAAAGAAAGCAGTTATTGATGCCAAACGCGGCAAGATATTTACGAAGCTTATAAAAGAAATAACGGTTGCCGCAAGAAACGGCGGCGGAGACCCCGACGCAAATCCGCGGTTACGGCTTGCGGTTGATAATGCGAAAGCAGCAAACATGCCTGCCGATAATATTGAACGTGCGATCAAAAAAGCAACAGGCGAGCTTGAAGGCGTTAGTTATTCCGAAATGACTTATGAAGGATACGCTCCCGGTGGTGTCGCCGTTATGATCGAAAGTGTTACGGATAATAAAAATAGAACTGTTGCCGAAATACGTCATGCATTCAGTAAACACGGCGGCAGTATGGCAGAATCCGGTGCGGTATCATACGGATTTGATCGTAAAGGAGTTATAGCCATTCCATCTCAAGGTAAAACAGAAGATGATATTATGGAAATAGTGTTAGATGCAGGTGCGGATGACATAACGACAGAAGAAAATTATTTTGAAATAACCACAGCCGTTGAAAATTTTGAAAGCGTCAGAAAAGCATTGAGTGGTGCCGGACTAGAGATAGAAAACGCCTCACTTCAATGGGTTGCACAGAATATGATTGAAGTAAAAGGAGAAGAAAGCGAAAGAATCATGAAACTTATCGATATGCTCGAAGATAATGATGATGTTCAAAACGTTTTTACTAATGCTGATTTTGTTGAAGAAGAATAGTAAATAAAATGATTATACTCGGAATCGACCCCGGAACAATTTACACCGGTTTCGGAGTAGTTAAATATTATCGAAATCAACTGAGCTTGATTGATTCCGGTATAATTAAAACACCTGCCGTTAAAGAAATGGCTCCACGCCTCGAAGCAATTTACAATGAACTTACTTTATTAATAAGAAAATACGATCCCGATGCCTTTGCACTCGAGACAGCATTTTATGGAAAGAATGTTCAATCGGCTTTAAAGATTGGATATGCACGAGGTGTTTCAATGCTTGCGGCAAAACATAATAATTTAGATACCGCGGAATATAGCCCAAGGGAAGTTAAAAAATCTGTGGTCGGAAACGGAGCTGCATCAAAAGAACAGGTGCAGTATATGATCAAAAAACTTTTGAGTATAAGAAAAACAAAAATTAAATTTGATGAAACAGATGCACTTGCAGTTGCAATCTGTCATGCATTCAAAATGACATCACCGCTAAAAAATGCGGGAAGCTGGAAAAAATTTGTGGAAGCAAATCCGGATAAAGTACTAAGTAAATGATCATTGTTAGCGTCTTAATAGTCAATAGAAAATAATCAATAGTAAATCGAGATGATTGGATATTTAACCGGTAAAATAATTTCAAAGAAGCCGACAAGAATTTTACTCGATGTAAACGGTGTCGGTTATACCGTCAATGTATCTTTTTCTACTTTTGAGAAGCTTCCCGATTTAAATGAATCCGCTTCTTTATTTATTCATACATCCGTAAAAGAAGATGCAATTGATTTGTACGGATTTTTTACCCCATCCGAAAAAGAAATGTTTGAGCTATTAATTAGTGTTAGTGGAATAGGACCGAAGTTAGCGCAAAGTTTGCTCTCCGGCATTCAGGTAGATGAATTAAAATATGCTATTTATGAAGGCAATTTATCGAGAATAACAGCCGTGCCAGGTATAGGCAGAAAAACTGCCGAAAGATTACTGCTTGAATTGAGGGATAAGATAAATAAACTTACCGAAAAATTTGAACCCGCCGAAGCGGGGGCACCCTCATCTATAAGATCGGATGCCATCGCAGCTCTTGTTAATTTGGGTTACAATCTCAAAACAGCCGAAAAGATTGTACGTGATGTAATGAACTCACGAACATCAGTAACAATCGAAGATGTAATCAAGGAAGCACTCTCGCAATTAAATAAATAACTATCCTATTAAAGAATAAGCTATCTCATCAAGCTCGAGTTCGGTAATCTTATACTTTACTCGATTTCTATCTTCGATGTTTCCGATACTTTCTGCCGTAAGATGAACAATTTTATTTGAAACTCCTTCGCCCTCTAAATTTAGTTGAGATTGAAAAATAAGTGATGAACTGTGTATTTGGTATTCTCCGTCTGTTCCAATAAATGTAGTCACAGCGACCTCTTTCGTTTATTTTAGGACATGAGGTGCATTTTGCGTGCCACAGCATAAAATTGCGTGGGAACGTATAATCTGCATTCTTTTTAGTGAAATTGTAACAAATTAAGATATGGTGTCTCGAAATTTATTGAAGGATATGATTTACTCGCTCATTCATAATGTGTCCACATTCGCAATACTTTTACTATTTTCTCTTTATCGTAAATTTGATAAACAACCCTGTGTTGAATATTTATTCTGCGTGAGTATACTCCGGTTAAATCACCGACCAACTTTTCATATCGTAGAGGAGTTTTACGAGGATCCCGCTCAAGAATTTTTAAAACTTTTGAGGCTTTTTCTTTGAGACCTGATGAAGCTATTTTCTTTGCGTCTTTCTGGGCTTGCTTAGTATAAACAACTCTCCGCTTTACCATTCTAATTTTTCGGAACTTTTTTCAAGCGGTTCTTTCATTCCCTTTTGAATAGAATCTCTCATTCCGGGAATTGAAACAAGGGAAAGTGTTTCTTGAATAGACCTCCAATCGTCTTCTGATAACAGAACGGCATTAGATCGCTTGCCAGTTATTTGAATAGGCTCATTTTCGGTTGATGCGGCATCTATGAGTTTATATATGTTTGCTCTCGCTTCTGTTGCTGTTACTGTTTTCATTTGTTCACCTCAAAACAAACGTACGTAATTACGAGCGGAATATAAAGAATTAAATACCCGGATGATTTTTCAACATTTTCAAAAATCCGGCATAACTAACACCAAGATGTTCTGCTGTTTTTGTTTTATTGCTATCGAATTTTCTGAGTGCTCTGTAAATTAGCCACCGCCTATTAAGATATAATGTCTCGAAATCGAAGGGTTCTACTTTATCATCTTCTCCAATTTATAAATCTCATCTCTAAGCAATGCGGCTTTTTAGAATTCGAGCACTTTAGTGAATTATAAATTATATGCTTTATGCGATTGATTTATTAAGAAATTGTGATTATTATTTAACAAGAGAGAGAAGGAATTAAATGTATGGTTGAAAGAATAAATATCGATCCGAATATTTGTCATGGAAAACCCGTTATAAAAGGAACAAGGGTGTTGGTATCAAATATCCTCAGCGAACTTTCTCTTGGCAAATCATTTGATGAAATTATTGAAAATTACCCAAATATCACGAAGGAAGATATAGAGGCGGCGCTAAACTTCGGCAGTTACCCTTCAAACTATGAAACATTTCCCAACGATGTGAAAACATCATGAAGTTATTGATATTCGAGGCACGGAAAACGAAGGAATAACAGATAAAGAAATATTTAAGCTCGCTCAAAAAAATAAAGCTATCTTTTTAACAACCGACAAAGATTTTTTTCATACGATACCATTTAATTTTACCAAACATTCCGGGGTTGTTGTAATTGCTCTCGACCAACCCAACAGCGAAAAAATATTGGGAAAAATTATGTGGCTGTTAAACAATTTTGATTTATCAAAACTCCCAAACAAAACTCTTCTACTTAGAGAAACCACATATTTTGTAAGATAATTAAAATCTTATTCTCTACTTTATCATTTTCTCCAACTTTGAAATTTCATCTCTAAGCGAAGCGGCTTTCTCGAACTCCAAATCTTTTGCGGCGATGTGCATTTCTTCACGCATTTGTTCTATTAATTCTTTTCTTTGATCTTGTGTCATGTATCGAATTACCGATTCCGCAACTTTTGTGAAGTATGCTTCTTCTTTCTCCCTGTCTTTCTTACGTATGTCCGCTATAGATGTACCGGACATAATCTGCTCGCGGCTTTTCAAAATAGTTTGCGGAGTAATCCCATGTGCCTCGTTATACTCCATCTGAATTTTTCGTCTTCGTGTGGTTTCGTCAATGGTTTTTTTCATTGACTGAGTAATTATATCCGCATACATAATTACTTTTCCGTTCACATTACGGGCGGTTCTTCCTGCAGTTTGCATTAATGATCTTTCACTTCTCAAAAACCCCTCTTTGTCGGCATCGATAATTGCAACCAGAGAGACTTCCGGCAAATCCAACCCTTCTCTTAATAAGTTAACGCCGACGAGCACGTCAAAATCACCTATTCGCAAATCACGAATGATTTCAACACGTTCGAGTGCATCAATATCGCTGTGAATGTAACGGACGTTTATATTAAGTTTATCAAGATAATCCGATAAATCTTCCGCCATTTTTTTTGTTAAGGTAGTAACAAGAATTCTTTCTTTTAAGACAACACGTTTTCTAATTTCACCGATCAAATCGTCAATCTGTCCTTTTACCGGTCTAACTTCAATTTCAGGGTCGAGCAAACCGGTTGGTCTAATAATTTGTTCAACATAAGCACCTTTAGATTGGCTGAATTCGTAATCAGCCGGAGTGGCGCTAACGTAAATTACTTGGTTGGTAAGTTCTTGAAATTCTTCAAATTTTAGTGGACGATTATCCATTGCAGAAGGAAGTCTGAAACCGTGTTCAACCAAAACTTCCTTTCTTGAACGGTCCCCGAGATACATTCCTCTAATTTGTGGAATAGTAACGTGTGATTCGTCAACAATCAAAAGATAATCTTTCGGAAAATAATCGAATAAACACGATGGGCGAGAACCTGCCGCTCTGCCGTCCATATGTCTTGAATAATTTTCAATTCCGGAACAATACCCGAGCTCTTTAATCATTTCCAAATCATAACGAGTTCGCTGTTCTAATCTCTGTGCTTCCAGATATTTTTCTTGAGACCAAAAGTACTCGAGTCGTTCTTTTAATTCTGCTTCAATATCCTTTACAGCCCTTTTTATTTGATCTTTGTTTGTAACAAAGTATTTGGCCGGATAAATAGGAACGGAATCAACTTCATTTATAACATTACCTGTAATCGAATCAATAATTGACAACCGTTCAATTTCGTCTCCCCACAATTCAATTCGAACAGCTTCTTCGTTTTGATAAGCAGGAATAACTTCAATTACATCGCCGCGTGCGCGGAAGGTGCCCCTTGTAAACTCCGCATCGTTTCTTGTATAATAGATATCAATTAGTTTTCGTAAAAGTTTTTTTCTTTCGATAGATTCACCTTTTTTGAGAAAGAGAATCTGTCTTGCATATTCATCCGGTGCACCGATACCATAAATTGAACTTACACTGGCAATTATAATTACGTCGTTTCTTCCTTCAATTAATGAGGTAGTAGCTCTTAACCGTAGTCTATCAATTTCTTCGTTAATTGAAAAGTCTTTTTCTATATATAAATCTTTCTTCACAACATAAGCTTCGGGTTGGTAGTAATCGTAGTAACTAATAAAAAATTCGACGGCATTGTCGGGAAAGAAAGATTTGAATTCCGAATAAAGCTGTGCCGCTAAAGTTTTGTTATGAGATATTATTAATGTGGGTCGGTTAACGTTTGTAATTACATTAGACATTGTAAAAGTTTTACCGCTTCCGGTAACACCAAGCAGCACTTGATGCTTATCGCCGCGCAATATACCATCAGTTAATTCGTTAATCGCTTTCGGTTGGTCGCCGGTCGGTTTATAATCCGAAACAAGTTCAAAATTTTTCATTCGCTCTTCATCTTCTCTAACAATAAACGGAAAAAATTATCTCACAAATTAATATTGCTCTTAATCATAATCATAATCTTACTCTCAATCCTAATTCCTAATCCTTACATCATGTGCATGAAAAGAATTGTTTCTGTTTAAGTGACCAACCAGCACAATTGTTGGCGCGTCGTTCATTCCCGGGGGAAGCGAAGAGGGCCCGCTTACAAGAACCTCTCTGCCGTCGGCATCAATAACATAAAAAATTGATTCACCGGATGCGCGGTCAAGACGAACACCCTTTTCTTTAACAAGAGAAACAATTATTTCATGCGAAGCGTGACTGTTCGGGTCAAATTTCGAAAACGATCCCAGACCATCACGCGGGGCAAAGTAACCGAAATACATTATTGCAACTGCAGCTATAATTAATACCGGGAGTATAAATTTTTGCATCTTCTTCATATCATTTCCTTTCGTTGAACTTTTTGATTTTTTTTATTCCGAATAGAACCGGAAATATACGCAAAGACATAGTTTTTTGTAAAAAAAATCGAAATGTAATTTTGAATCACTATCATTTATTGCCGTTATTTTCCCAAACACACATTTTTGGTTATGTTTGAACCATTAAATTAAAATCAAAAGGAACATATAATGAAAATATTGGTTTTCTCGCTTTTGTTTTCTCTAATAACATTAAGTATAAACGCACAAGATCAACCGGATACTACATTAAATAGATGGATGCTTGGCGTTGTTGCAGGTCTGAATATAAGTCAAATAGCATTCAGCAATTGGACGCAGGGGGGCGAAAATTCGTTAGCATGGACAATTACGGGAAAGTTTAATGCAATGTATAAAACCGAAAAGTGGGAATTCAAAAATGAATTGAAATCTGCTTACGGTCAAACAAAAATCGGAAGCGATCTTGTGAAAGTTACCGATAACGAACTTTTTATGGAAACAGTTTTTTCTTACAATATTGGGTGGGTTGTTGATCCATTTATAGGCAACAATATTTTAACTCAAATTTCTACCGGATACGATTATACCGATGCAGATAAAATAGAAATTGCAGACTTTTTTGATCCCGGTTACATTACACAATCTATTGGTTTTACATATGGGCAAAGTAAAATAGTCCAAACACGTTTGGGTCTAGCTTTCAAAGAAACAATAACAAGCAGCTTTACAATGTACTCCGACGATCTCGACACGCCTGATAAAATAGAAACATTCAAATTTGAAACCGGTATTGAGAGCGTTACCGACTTAAAAATACCAATTGATGAAAACACGGCTTTTGTTTCTAAACTTGGCTTATTCTCCGCATTCGATCGATTTGACGTATGGGATGTAAGGTGGGATAATTTAATTACGGCAAAGATTAACAACTGGTTGAATGTTAATTTAACTTATTTACTTATCTATGATAAAGTGCAGTCGCCGACAGC
>CAYLVF010000002.1:0-30609 GCA_964387045.1 uncultured Melioribacter sp.
AATTTCCAAAATCACCGTCTGCTCCGTATTTATTCCATTTCAATTGACGTGTGTAGCCAAGTTCTGCCAGTAATGATTGTAAAGCTGCAATACCGGTTTTGTATCGTCCTTTTTGTTTAATTCTCGTCTCAATTTCACCTTGCTGAACTGCTTCGTTAATAATTTTAAGATGATCAATTAGTGCATAAAGATAAATTATTCTTTCTGCTGTTTTACCCGATACGGCACGACCACTTGCTTTTATTTTACTGTAACTGCAAAAAGTATCAATTGCTGCAGCGGTACATTCTCCGTAGCTGCCGTCAGCTCCGTAAATTTTCCACTTTAATTCTCTTCCAAAGCCAAGTTCATATAGAACATTCTGTAATGATTTTACTGAATCTTTTTCTTCGGAACGGAATTTCAGAATTTTTTGTGTTAGCTTTTTTTTATGAAGGTCTTTGATTATGTCGATGTCTTTCATCCATCCGCCAAGTTGATGCATTATAAATATAAGGATTGCGAAGCTCTGAATAAACAGAATAATCAAAAGCCGGACACTAAACCAAGAATTTCTAAGGAATTAATTAAGCCAAAACCATTACAATGATAATTTGACCAACAATTAGTATTTTAGTTTTATTACTGATTAAAAGAGTGGAATAAAATGGAATACAAGCATATAAATTTTTCGGTTAGTAATTCCGTAGCAATAATTAAACTAAATCGCCCCGAAGTACTTAACAGCATAAATATGGAGATGGGAAAAAACATTCAAAATGCATTAGATACTTGTGCAAATGATAATTCGATACGTGCAATTATTATCACGGGTGAAGGAAGAGCTTTTTGTGCAGGGCAGGATTTATCCGAAGCAGTAACAAAAGATCAACCTCTTGCCGATCTTGGAATTATTTTAGAAGAATGTTATAATCCGATCATTAGAAAAATTTATGAATTGGAAAAACCTGTTGTAGCCGCCGTTAACGGTGTTGCAGCAGGCGCCGGTGCAAATATTGCTTTAGTTTGCGATATTGTTGTTGCTTCCGAAAAGGCTTCTTTTGTACAAGCTTTTTCTAAAATCGGATTAATCCCGGATAGTGGCGGAACATATATTCTGCCAAGACTTATTGGTTTGCAAAAAGCCGCATCAATTATGATGTTGGGGGATAAAATTTCCGCCGAAGAAGCCGAAAGGTTAGGTATGATTTACAAGTTCTTTAAGGAAGAAGAATTTGAAAATAATGTTAATACCTTAGCGTATAAACTTGCGTCTATGCCGACTCGCGGATTAGCCTTGACAAAAAAAGCATTACAGCAATCAATGGCAAATGATTTATATTCACAATTGCTGATTGAAAAAGAATTACAGGTCGCCGCCGGTAATACAGATGACTACAAAGAAGGAGTTCAAGCCTTCTTAGAAAAACGTCCACCAATTTTTAAAGGCAGCTAATAATTGACTATTTACTATTGACAATTTTTTATTGAGGTAACATGAAAATCTTTTTAAGAATTATTTTTATTGTTCTAACCGGAACGTTTCTAATCTCTTGCGGCGATTCCAATTTACCGGAAGCAGACCTTATTATTAAAAACGGTCAAGTAGCAACTGTTGATTCATCGAATACTATTGCCGAAGCTGTTGCAATAAAAAGCGGATTAATATTAGCTGTTGGTTCCAACCATGAGATATTGAAATACAAAGGTGACTCAACAAAAGTTATTGATGCAGAGAACAATCTTGTGATGCCCGGATTTATTGATAGCCATGCACATTTTCTTGGTTTGGGTAAATCAAAAATGATATTGGATTTACGAGGTGCAAATAATTTTGATGAAGTTGTAGCAATTGTTGCCGAAGCCGCTGAAAATTCTTTGCCGGGGGAATGGATCACGGGAAGAGGTTGGCATCAAGAAAAATGGGATCCTGTTCCTAATGAAAACGTAAACGGTTATCCTTATCATGATCAACTTTCTGCCGCAAGTCCGCGAAACCCTGTTTACTTAACGCATGCAAGCGGTCATGCAATTATCTCTAACGCAAAGGCAATGGAATTAGCCGGGATAACCTCAGAAACTCCAAATCCAAGAGGTGGAAATATTGTTAAGGATGCCGAAGGAAAACTAACAGGTGTGTTCGAAGAAAATGCCAAAGATTTAATTGTTGATAAATTTGAAGAGTATAGACAAACTCTTACAGATGAACAATTACGACATGAGAAAATTAGAGCTTATGAATTGGCATCCGAAGAATGTCTATCGAAAGGAATTACTTCATTTCATGATGCGGGTTCTTCTTTTAAAGAAATAGATTTATTAAAAAATCTTATCGATTTAAACAAGATACCGGTGCGGTTAAATGTAATGATTTATGAAAGCAATGATAGTCTTAAAGCAAAAATAAAAGACTATCGTATAATTGGATATGGAGATAATCATCTAACGGTTCGATCGGTTAAAAAATATATTGATGGTGCACTCGGTTCTCGCGGTGCTTGGCTCCTTTCACCCTATACGGATGATTCAACAAGTGCCGGATTGAATGTTACACAACTAAGTGAGTTAAAAGAAACAGCCGATATCTGTTTGGAAAATGAATTACAGATGAATACACACGCAATCGGGGACAGAGGAAATAGAGAAGTACTAAAGATTTATGAAGAAGCTTACAAAAATAATGAAGAGAAAGATTTGAGATGGCGAATAGAACATGCACAGCATTTGTCAAATAAGGATATAACTAAATTTACCGAGGTAGGTATTATTGCCGCGATGCAAGGAGTTCATTGTACATCCGATGCAGTTTTTGTAACAAAACGGCTTGGACCATACCGTGCAAAAGAAGGTGCATATGTTTGGAGAAAATTGCTTGACGCCGGTACAATAATTTGTAACGGAACCGACGCTCCGGTTGAAGACGTAAGTCCGATTGCAAGTTTCTATGCTTCGGTAACTCGAATGCTTTCTGATCAATCTACATTTTATCCCGAACAAAAAATGACCCGTGAAGAAGCTTTAAGAACATATACAATTAATGGAGCTTATGCCGCGTTTGAAGAAGATATTAAAGGCAGTATTACTCCTGGTAAGCTTGCGGATATTGTTATTCTTTCGAATAACTTGCTTAGTTGTGAAGATTTGGATATCCCGAACACAAAAGTCTTAACTACAATAGTAAACGGGAAAGTTGTATATCAAGACGAGAAATAAAAAATAAATAGGGAATTCATTTGCAAACATACATAGCATTATTTAGAGCAATAAATGTTTTGGGTAAAAATATATTACCCATGAAAGACTTAAAATCTATTCTTGATAAACTAGGCGCTGAAGAAGTCAAAACATATATCCAAAGCGGAAATGTTGTTATGAATCATAAAGAAAACGATGTTTCACTTTTATCGAATAAAATTTCGGCTTCGATTAAAAAGAATCACGGATTTGAACCGCGGGTTATTTTATTGAAGAAAAAAGATATTGAAAGAGCGGTGTCAAATAATCCGTTTCCTCAAGCGGAAGTTGACCCGAAGACTCTTCACGCTTTTTTTCTTGAAACAAAACCAACTCAGCCTAGTATTGAAAAGATGGATGAGATAAAAACGAACACCGAGCAGTATAAACTTATAGATAAAGTGTTTTATTTATACTTACCTGACGGATTCGGTAAATCAAAACTTGCTGATCGTGCGGAAAAACTTTTAGGTGTTTCGGCAACCGCACGTAACTGGCGGACTGTAAATAAGATATTAGAAATGATAAACGAAGTCGATTAAAATTAAATTAACATCTATAATTTTGGGGGAACATGTCAAAACTATTTAAGCTGTTTTTAATACTATTCATATTTGTCGTACTTACTTACGCACAAACCGAAAAATATATGGCGGTAACATTTGATGATCTTCCCTTTCAGCAGAACAAAGATTATTCAGCCGCCGAGCAACTAGTTTTCAATAAAAAGTTGATATCTCATATTTTAAAATACGATATTCCTGCGGTAGGATTTGTTAATGAAGGGAAGATGTTCGATGAAAGCAAATTAGATTCTGCCAAACTTGATATTCTAAAATTGTGGCTTGACTCAGGTTTGGAATTAGGCAATCACACTTATTCTCATCCAAATATAAATTCCATAACATTCGAAGAATACAAAGCAGATGTATTAAAGGGTGAAAAAATTACGAGAAAACTTGCAGAAGAAAGAAATATCAAATATGAATATTTTCGTCACCCTTATTTACGAAGCGGAGAGTCAGAAGAGATAATGCTATCATTAAAAAAATTCTTAAAGGATAACAATTACAAAGAAGCCCCCGTTACAATTGATAACTCAGAATGGATTTTTGCATTCGGATATAACAAAGCATTTATGGAAAATAACGTAGAGATGATGCAAAAATTAGGTGTTGATTATGTGGATTATATGATACAAAAAATAAAATATTATGAAGACCAATCACAAAAATTATTCGGTAGAAATATTAAGCAGGTTTTACTTGTCCATGCCAATTTACTTAACGCCGACTATTTTTTCGATCTTGCCGAAGCAATTAAAAATGAGGGTTATAAATTTATTTCACTTGATGAAACTTTGGAAGATGACACATATAAATCTGAAAATAATTATGTTGGTAAATACGGACCGTCGTGGATTCATAGATGGGCGTTAACCAAAGGTGTTGATGAAGAGTTCTTTAAAGGAAATCCGCGAGTGCCTCAGTACATTAAGGACTACGCGGATATTCAGTATGAATGAGATAGAACTTCACAAATCCATTACACAAAAAATAACTCTTCCCAATTCGTTTAGTTCTGTTGAAGTTTATCTCCAACGCGAAGATTTAATTCATCCATTCGTTAATGGAAATAAATATTACAAGCTAAAGTACAATCTTCAAAAGGCAAAAGAAGAAAATTATAATACACTTTTAACTTTCGGTGGAGCTTATTCAAATCATATTTATGCTGTTTCAGCCGCTGCAAAACTCTACGGTTTTAAATCGATAGGAATAATCAGAGGTGAAGAATATCAACCGTTAAATCCCACTCTTCAATTTGCGGTTAATCACGAAATGAAACTGCATTATCTAGATAGAAAAACTTATCGCAAAAGAACTGATCCGGAATTTAGAGAGGAAATTGCACGACAGTTTGGTAGAGTTTATATAATTCCCGAAGGCGGTACGAATGAACTCGCACTAAAGGGTACAGCAGAAATTCTTAAAAACATTTCCGTTGATTTTGATTTCCTCTGTTCGTCGGTTGGTTCCGGTGGTACTTTAGCCGGATTAATCACTGGCAACCGCGGTATCAAAAATATCATTGGTTTTTCATCACTCAAAGGCGGAGATTATTTAACAAGTGTAATCAAAGAATTACTGCCCCCGACAATTAAACAATGCGGCAATTGGACAATTGATTTAGATTACCACTTCGGCGGCTTCGCAAAAATTAATCGAGAGTTAATAGAATTTATTGAGTGGTTTAAAAATGAAAACAATATCCAACTCGATCCGATTTATACCGGTAAGATGATATACGGAATTAATGATATGATTTGTAATAAATATTTCCCATCAAACTCAAGAGTTGTAGCAATTCATACTGGCGGTTTGCAAGGCTTAGCCGGAATGAAATCAAAGATCGAAAAATCATTCTATAATTTGAAATGAAGTTGTAATATTATCGTGTGAATTACCGCCAACCGAAATTACAAATTCACCAGGTTCAATTATCTTGTTCATATAAACGTCGTAAAAAGAAAGTTTATCAGGTGTAATAGTAAAGTTTATCTTCTTCGTTTCTCCTGCTTTGAAAAAAACTTTTTGAAAATCTTTTAATTCTTTAACAGGACGAGTTACACTCGCAAATTTATCAGTTATGTATAGTTGTACAACCTCTTCACCATTTCGCTTTCCTGTATTTGTAACTTCAAGACTTACTTCTATCTGTTCATACTTTGTACAAATATCTTTCGATATAACAAGATTGGCGTATTCGAAATTAGAGTAACTTAGTCCATAACCGAACGGATATAATGGAGTAATGTCAACATCGAGATACTTAGCAGTGTATTTATCGTTTTCGTCAAACGGTCTGCCGGTACTTTTATGAGAATAGTATAATGGAATTTGGCCTACGTTGCGAGGAAAAGTTGTGGGAAGTTTCCCCGATGGATTATAATCACCGAATAAAACTTCTGCAACTGCATTACCTGTTTGATCACCGAGAAACCATGTTTCTAAAATTGCGGGAACATTCTCATCAAGCCAAGGGATAGTCAACGGTCTTCCGTTCATCAGGACGGCTACAACAGGTTTACCAGTTTTAATAATCTCTTTAACCAAATCAAGCTGTACACCGGGAATGCCGATATCTGATCTGCTTGCTGCTTCACCACTCATCTCTCTCGTTTCACCGATTATCATTATAACAACATCTGAATTTTTTGCCGCATCAATTGCTTCTTCAAATTCAGATTTATCATTTCCCTCAACGCTGCATCCTTTAATATAAATTACTTCAGTATTTTCCGAAACGTAATTCTTGATTCCGGCAAGCGGAGTAACGACATTCTCTAATATTGGCGCGGTGTTCCAAGGGCCCAAAGGATGATGAATATTATCAGCAAGTTCTCCTATTATAGTTATACTTTTCAAATCTTTTTTAAGCGGAAGAAGTTCATCTTGATTCTTTAAAAGTACAATCGATTCTTTAGCTAACTGCAAAGCTGTTTTTTGTCTTTCTTCAAATGACGGCATATTTGTTTTGTAGTATTCTATATCTACATAAGGATTCTCAAACAACCCCAAACGGTATTTGATTCTAAGTACCCTTCTTACAGATTCATTTAAAATATCTTCTGAAATGATATTGTTAGTAATAAGTGAATCAAGATGGGGTGCATAAACACTCCATTTAATGTCATCTCCCGCCATATCCATATCAACACCTGCAGTTAGAGCTTTAGCAGCGGCTTCGGCTTTATTCTGTGCAAAACGGTGATTGACCAATTCCGGTATAGAGGTATAATCGCTTATAACAAATCCGTCAAATCCCCATTCGTTTCTCAAGATTTGTGTAAGCGTAAAATAATTTGCCGAAGCGGGAATTCCATTCAAGTCGTTGAAAGCACTCATAATAGAAACAACGCCTTCACCAACCGCGGCTTTAAATGGTGGCAGATAAATTTCGCGTAATGTTATTTCAGAAATATCAACGGTGTTGTAATCTTTGCCCGCTTCTGCGGCGCCGTAGGCAACATAGTGTTTTGCACAAGCGCCTATTGAGGACTTATCTTTCAAGTCATTTCCTTGAAAACCTTTCACGCGGGCTTTTGCCAAAAGGCTTCCGAGATAAACATCTTCACCCGAGCCTTCTGCAATTCGTCCCCATCTTGGATCACGCGTTATATCTACCATCGGTGCAAAGGTTAAATGTGTTCCGTTTGAGGCAGCTTCGACGGCAGCTATTCGGCAAGCTTCTTCTATTAATTCGGGATTCCAACTTGATGCTTCGGCTAAAGGAATGGGGAAGGTTGTATTGTAACCGTGAATAACATCATTAGTAAATAAAAGAGGTACACCGAGACGCGATTCTTCAACCGCAATTTGCTGTAGTTCATTTGCAAGGTCTGCATCTTTAATACCGAGGATAGAACTAACATTTCCGTTACTCAGCATTTTTTTTGTAACACTTTTCGGGGTAACCAATTCAACCAATTGTCCAATCTTTTCCTCTAGGGTCATTTTATTTAACAAAGAATCGACGAACAGATTTTCTTTTTCTTCCTGTGCGATTAAAGATGATGTAAACACAAATAAAATAGCTGTAAAATAAATTATAATTTGGTTCTTCATATTGATCTCTGTAATTAGATTATAAAAATTTCTCAACCTTTGATGCTTCCCATCATTATACCTTTGATGTAATATTTTTGGAGAGCGAGAAAAACTATTATTACGGGCAGGATCGTAATAACGGAACCTGCCATCATTAACTCGGGGTCTTTGGAATGTTCACCCATTAGGTTTGCAAGAGCGACCGGCAGGGTGTACATTGAATCATCTATTAATGCAATTAACGGCCAGAGGAAATCATTCCATGTGCCCATAAAAGTGAAGATTGCAAGCGTAACTAATATTGGCATTGCAAGAGGTAAAATTATACTTCGGTAAATTCTAAAATCACTTGCACCGTCTATTCTTGCCGATTCAATTAAACTATCCGGTATTGATAATACATATTGCCTAATTAAAAATATACCGAAGATGTTTGCCATTCCCGGAATGATTATCGCCATATATGTGTTAATCAAGCCTACAGATTTCAACATCAAAAACAATGGAAGCATTGTAACTTGTGCGGGGATTATCATTGAGCTTAATAAAAGATTGAACAATTGGTTCTTTCCTTTGAAACGGTATTTAGCAAAGGCGAAACCAGCCATTGAATTAAAGAATAACGAGACAAACGTAACGGTAGCGGATAAAAACAAACTATTGAAAAAATTTCTTCCTACGTCAAGTCTTTCAAAGAGGATTGTATATTGAGTTAAAGTAAATTCATCGGGGAAAAACCTTGGCGGATAAACATTTGCGTGTCCATCATACATAAAACTTGCCGAAAGCATCCAAATAAAAGGTGCAAGTGTTATAATACCGGTTATAATTAATATAAAATGTAGTATGAATTTCTTTGAGAACATCACGCTTCCAAAGTTTTTTGCAGTTTGAATTGTATTAAAGTCCCGATAAAAATTATAAAAAATAATACAAATGCAATTGCTGCTGAGTAACCCATATTCCACCAGCGGAAGCCTTCTTGATACATATACTGAACAATACTTAACGTACTATTGAGCGGACCGCCTTGAGTCATTACATAAGGTTCTGCAAACAATTGAAAGAATCCTATCATCGTAATTATACTAACAAAAAGAGTTGTCGGCGCCAACATCGGTAAAGTTATCTTTTTAAATTTCTGCCAGCCGTTTGCACCGTCTATTGTGGCAGCTTCATATAAATCTTCAGGTATGTTCTGAAGTCCGGCAATAAATATTATCATATTATATCCGAAGTTCTTCCACACAGCCATTAAAATAATTGCGGGCATTGCCCAATTAGGATCTCCGAGCCAGTCGATAGGATTAATACCGAAGAATTCCAAAAAGTAATTAAGAATACCGAAACGAGGGTGATAAATGAATCGCCAAACAATTGCTACGGCGACCAGCGTTGTTACAACAGGAATAAAATATGTTAATCGAAAAATAGGTTTGAATTTGACAAGTTTTGAATTAAGAAGCATCGCAGCACCGAGTGAAACTGCAATTGATAATGGTCCCGCTACAATTACAAAATAAAAGGTGTTTTTTAATGCCGTCCAAAAAAGTGAATCATTAAACAGGGCAATGTAATTATTAAATCCGATGAATCTTGCGGTACCGTAATTATTGATTGCGTAAATATCAAAATCGGTAAAGCTTATTATGAATGCTGCAATTACGGGAATAAAAAAGAAAACAAAAATTGCAGTCAACGCAGGTGTTAAAAATAAATATGCGGCAGAGAAATTTGTTTTCACTTTTTTATCCCAAGTTAGCTAAATATGATCTTTCTTATGTAGCAGCAAAATAACATATAGTAAAAAGCTTAATCACAATGGACACAATGATTTCCTTCGTAAATTTAGTGACTTCCTTGTGAACCCTGTGGTTAAAAAGCAACTTTAGTCATCCTGTAGGAGCCATCTTCTTTTTTCAAGAATTTTATCAACATCGTTATCGAGAGCTTTCAATGCTTCATCAGTTGTCATCGCTCCTCTTGCGGCAAATTCTGCATACTGCTGCAGCTTTGAAAAAACTATTCTTTCCCATTCAGGTATTTTAGGTGTAGCAACTACATGATGAAATTGTTCATAGAAAGCATTCATATACGGATCGCTAACAAAAGTTGAATCCTGCCAAGCTTCTTTAACTGCAGGCAGACTGTTGACTAATTTGTAAAATTCAATTTGTATCGATGGTCTTGAAAGAAATTCAACAAATTTCCAAACAGCGTTTTTGTTTTCTGAATCTTTAAAGATTACTAAACTCGAACCGCCTGCAAGTGATAAACCCGGATAGTTGTTATCAGGCGCCGGTAAAGGTGCGATCATCCATTTATCTTTTAAGTCTCCCGTCATCCATTTAGAAAACTCATTTATATTCCACGGTCCCGATATATACATTGCAAAATATTCATCTTTAAATGCTTGATAAACATTAGTTACCTGTGAAATACCGATTGGAGCGAGCCCCTCTTTATGAAAGTTAATTAAGTAATCAAACGCTTGCTTGAATTCCTCTCCCGAAAAATTACCGTAGCAATTGTTGTCTTTTAATATTGTCGAGCCTGCCTGCATTCCAAAAATAACAAACGGCGCCCATTCGTTTACGGGCAGATATATTGCATACTTATCATCGGTTCCGGCATTTGCTTTTATTCTTTTTGAAGCTTCATATAATTCATCCCAAGATTTCGGTGGATGATCAAACCCTTCTTTACTCAAAACATCTGATCTATAAAACAAAACTCTTGTATCGATATACCACGGGATGCCGTAAAGTGTACTGTCGATAATATTCGTATCCCATATACCTTCAAAATAATTTTCTTTATTAATTTGCTCAGAACGAGCGACGTACGCATCAAGTTCTATGATTGCATTAAGTGCGGCAAATTGAGGAACCCAAGTATTTCCAAGCTGACAAATATCCGGTGTATTATCGCTTGCAACGGCTGTGATTAATTTCTCCTGTGCGGCAGTCCATGGAATTTGCTGTACGTTCACTTTAATTCCCGGATTCTCTTTTTCGAAAGCCGGGATCAGTTTTAATATATACTCTCCTTCAGCGCCTAAGGTCCAAAAATTTATAACAATTTTATCATCACCGGATCCGCTGCATCCGAAAGCAAAAAGTATCAGCAAAACAGAATTAATAAGAAATCGTTTCATTGTTGTTTACCGGTAATAATTTTAATCCCACCGAACCGGGAAATAAAATGTAAAAAATAATAATCAAACCGGGAGATTTTCCTTATTTGATTAAGATCATTTTTTTAATTTGACTATTAATACCAGCCGTTAATTTATATAAATAAACTCCACTCGATAAATTTTTCGCATCAAAAACAATTTCATGATTTCCCGGTTGTTTCAATTCATTAATTAGCACTGCGACTTCACGTCCGAGAATGTCATAAATTTTAAGAGTGGTCAACGATGATGCGGGAATTGAAAATTCAATTTTTGTTTCCGGGTTGAAAGGATTCGGAAAATTATTTTTCAATTCGAATCTCAACGGAATGTTCTCATCATCATCAACGCTTGTGGGATCGTATTCAAAACCAATAGAGTCTAGCATCGGTTGAATTTCGGGGGCAGACATAAACAAATCCCATAATAATCCTGTACGGTAATTTTCTACCATTACAATTATTGGTCCTTGATCGATTGCAAGATAGCTTGCTGCGTACCAATTGTGTCCGGGATTGAAAGCATCCTTAAATCCGTAAATACCCCAAAGCTTTTCACCATAATTGTAATAGAAGTTTTTAAAAGCTGCTATTGATTCTTCGGGTGTATAAGGCAAAGAAGATAACGCTGCAGTGGGTGTAATTGTACCGTTATCGTTATTTCCCGGTTCGTGTGCAAGGTAACCGAATGGATCGTCGCTTGCCGTTAAACCCCATGTGTTTTCATCATAACCGGCAAACCCTTTCGGGTTTTCAATACAATAAGCCCGGTTTATTAAAGTGGTATTTCTATTATTTATAAAATAATTGGTATAAGCATCTTTCTTTTCTCGTGGGTCGAAACCTAAAAATGAATAATGCGTAAAGAAAAGAGGTCCGCCGTAATCCCAACCAACATAAAGTGGAATATCATAAAATGTACCGCCATTAAGATAATTGGAACTCGAAGCCCAGCCGTCGTGATATAAATTTGCCGGAACAGAATTAGTGGGTGAAGCAATTGCGAGAAGGTAGGTTATCATAGTTTCATTCCAGCCTACAAGTTGAAAGTTCATCTGCCAGCCGTAATTCGGCGACCAATGCCAGTAAAGTGTATTACTGCTTTCGGTTCTGCGATACCAATCCCACTCAACTTCTTCCCATAACCCGTTTGATACAATTCTAATCACATTTTCGGTTGTGTTGTCTTGATCAAAATATTCTCTTATTGCAAGCAGTCCTTGAATCATAAATGCAGTTTCAACAAGATCGCCGCCGTCATCATACTGGCTGAAAGGAATGGTTTCACCTGTTTCACCGTTTATCCAATGCGCCCAAGCGCCGTGATAACGCTCTGCCTTTGCAGCTAAAAAGTTCAAAATTTTCAATATGCGCGCCGCTCCTTCTTCTCGTGTAATAAATCCTCTTTCAATACCGACAATAATTGCCATAACGCCGAAACCGGAACCGCCTGTTGTTACAGTATTTCCCGAACCGTAACGCTCTCTAATCATTCCCGATGTTGGGTGAGCATGGTCCCAAAAATACCGGAAGGTTGCCTCCTGCAGCATAGTTAATAATTCATCATCAGTCATAGCATGCGTTTCGGTTGAAGTAACGGCGTTGCTTAAATCGGATTCGTTAAGACTGTAATCAACGGCAGATATTTTATATGTTCCTGTGACACCGTGTTCACCGATCCAATCTGTATAAATTGCGTCTTCACTGTCTGCCATTCCGATAAATTCAAAATCATCACCGGTCTGTTTATAAATTTTATATGCGTCTAGATCATCTTCGGTGTTCGGTGTCCAAAATATATCTATGTGGCTGTCATAACCTTTAGCGTATAAAATTTGCGGTTGGGCGGGCGGTATTGTATCCTGAATTGCACCTGCTTCAGTCATTCTAATTTCATCAAGATATAATGTATGTTCAGTTGCATCGGAAGTTCCCTGCCCATAAAAGATGGTTTTAATACTCGTTAAATCAGCCTCGCCCGGGTTGTCTTTAAAAACAGAAAGCGGAATAGAAATTCTTATCCATTCTTCAGCGGTTATATCCTGTATGAATGATGCAATAGATTGCTTCGGAGTTTTTTTATTGCTGAGGTCTTCAAGGTACATAACCGGCATATTGGCAGCTTCGATAAGCGATTCTGTAAAGCAGAAAAATACGAGCGTATCTTTCGTATTTATGTCATGTCCGGGCCAGCCAGGTGCGGCAACAGCAAGTCCCCAATCACCGCCGCTTTCTGAAATCCAATGCAATCGCAAGCTGTTTAATCCCGCATATACTATATCTGATTCGACAGGAAATTTTTCGCCTACTCTTTCAAGATAACTTGGCGATTGAGCAAATCCCCAGCTCGGATCATATGATACATCGGTCGGACTATCGCTGAAGAAAATAAAATCCTGCGCAAAAATAGATGTGCTTCCCAAAAGCAGAATAAAAATTAAAATTAACCTTTTCATTTTGATACCTCCCTTACGTATTAAAATTCTTTTGCTACAAACTTTATTTCGGAAATATTTTCAGAAAGAATTGTCTCGGCACTTTTATCAACTAATTGAAAACAAATTTTGTAAACAGCCAACTCCATATTATCAGGCAATGTGATATTTATCGACTTGTAATCAAAGAAATATATTTCATTTTCTTTAATTTTTATACCGATGATACTGCCGATGTTTTTATCGTCAAGTAAAATTTGTACTTCGCAGTTATCGTATTTATTATATAAATCGTTAATAATCCACAAATCGATTTGAAGTTTACTGCCGGGGAAATATTTTTTCTGTCGAAAAAAAACAGAGACATAAACCGGTTGAAAAGCTTCTTTTAATGCATAAAACCCTTTCTTACGTTTACCATAAAAATCAACAACCGACCAAGTAATTGATTCCCAGCAGTCAATAAACATAAACTGAAAGATTCCGGTAATGTTGTTGAATTTTTTTCTTCTATAAAAATCGATTGCGGTTTTTATTAAATCGGCTTGGTATTGTTGTGAGTTTGCAATGAATTCATCTATGTTTTTGCCGCGATTAATTTCTGCGACATTAAATGTTTGCTCATATTGAAAATTATGATATTCCCATTTCAGCCAATCCGGTTTTTCAATTTCATCATTGGTCAAAAATTTTGAAAGTGAACCTCGCTCGGGCAGTGCCTGTGCGCCAAACTCTGTAACAAGCGTTCCCATTGGCGTTGCCGCAAAGTGTTCTTTTTTCCCCCAATACCAACCGTCATAAGGATGTTCTTCATAGTTCGAAGCGATACGAATTATCCTTGTTTCATCTTCACTTTTAACCGCATCGTAAAGTAATGGATCAAGGGTTTCAATTTGTTCTCCGGGTTCATTGTGGCAGCACCAAAACACAATAGATGTATTGTTGTAAAGAAGCCGCACCATATCTTTAATTTGTATAACGGCGTTTGCCACAAATTCTTCTGATTCGTCGTAAGTCCATTGAAGTGCAAAGTCCTGCCAAACCATTATACCCATTCTATCGAATGCTTCATACAATTCTTTTTTATTAACGTGAGCGTGCACACGGACAATATTTACATTTGCAGCTTTGAGTTGCAAAATCAACCAATCAATTTTTTCTTTAGTAAATGAACTCAGAAACTGTGTCGGTATAATGTTTGTACCGCGCAGAAAAAGTTTTTTTTTGTTTAAGTAGAACTCTTGTTTTTTATTAAGGCAGACTTCCCTTATTCCAAAGTCTGCCTCAACAAGGGATAAGCGGGAGGATGAAATTGTCAACCTATATAAACTTGGTTCACCTAAATCCAAACACCACCAAAGTATTGGGTTTTCAATTTTAACCGAAGTTGAAAATTCTTTTTCTCCTTTTATCAACGAAAGTTTTTCTATATAATTTATTTTATCGCCGTTAGGGGAAAGGATATCAATCGAAAAATCAATTTCATCGTTAAAGGCAGAGTAACAATTGAAATTAATTTTAACATAAGCGTTATTATCATCCCAATTTATTAACGGAGTTATTTTGAGATTATCGATTAAGAGGTTTCCTTTTCTTATAAAGACATCGTTCCAAATACCGCCTGTGTTTTGATCTTGACCGTGTTCATAACTCCACCCGCCAGGTCTGCAGTCGTGATGATTAAATATTCCTTTTATTAATTTCTTTTTATATGGCCAAACTATTTTTGGTTCTTCTAAGGGGGAGGATACGCGCACAACTAAAATATTTTCCGAGTTGGTTGTAATATGACTGCTAATATCGAAATGAATCGGTTGAAAATACCCTTCGTGGCTGCCAAGCTTAATATCGTTCAACCAAACATCACAAAAGTAATCGACACCTTTGAAATGAAGTTGAATTAAGTTATCGCTTTCCACTTTATCTAAAGAGAATTCCTTAACAAACCAGCACGCGCCGTTGAAATTGTTCAAACCGGCTAGCTGCCAGTTGGTCGGTATGTTCATTTCTCCATCTGTTTGATTCTTTTTGAATTTATCAACGATCTTTTTGAATGATAATTCTTCGTCAGCATCTTTTATATAATGCCAAGAACCGTTTAATGATATTTTGTTGGAAGAATCTTTCATAAGTTGTTAGTATAGAATAATTATTTACTTAAACATCTTTCCAACTCTGATTTGTTGCGTGAGGAATCATGCATTGAGTAAATTCAGAAAATAATTGGTGAGATTCCTCAGTCGTAAAATGCAGCTCCTTCGGAATGACGTTTAGCACATTTACATGAATCTCATCAACCCAAATACACTTTAACTGTACATTCTTTTTTAGTTTGCGGCTGAATTACATTTCCGTTTATTTCTTTTCCATCTACTTCTATTTTCATTACCCCAAATGAAACGTGATTATCATTTATCACTTCTATGTTGTAAACCGTTCCTCTGAATTTTCTTTTTATTTTATAACGACTCCAGTCTTTTGGAATAAGGGGATCAACAACTAGTCCTTTATTAGACGCTCTAATTCCAAGTATCCAATCGACTATGGTTTTTTGAAACCAGGAAGCGGAGCCGGTGTACCATGTCCACCCAGCCATTCCGTAATTCGGTGAATCAGGCCCATCGATATTCCCCGGCATCACATAAGGTTCTGCTGCGTATTTATCGGGATCGTTACCTGAATAAATCGGGCATAATCTTTTGCATGATTCAAAAGCAAATTCGGGTTGTTTTAACAAAGCGAAAGCCCAAACAGCCCAAGCAGCAGCGTGCGAATAAACACCGCCGTTTTCTCTTCTGCCCGCGGCATAACGCGATAAGTAGCCAATGTATTTATCCGGTTTAGTGTAAGCAGGATAAAGCAGCAAGCATCCGTTATCTTTCAACAAATATTTTTTAACTGCTTTCATTGCGGTAATTTTTTTATCAGTCTCGGCAATGCCGCTTATAACCGACCAAGTTTGAGCGTTAAGGTAAATCTTGCCTTCTTCGTTTTGTTTACTTCCTATCTTTTCACCGGAATCTTTAGTAGCACGCCAAAACCAATCACCGTCCCAAGCATATGCATCAAATGCCCTCTTTAGTTTATCGGATTCTGTTTTTAATCTTTCCGCAATTTCTTTTCTGCCAATCTCATTACATATTTCTTGAAACTGATTTAGAACTAAATAAAAGAATTCGGTTAACCATACCGATTCGCCTTTCATTTCAAGACCAACGGCACTTAAGCCGTCGTTCCAATCGCCTGCACCGATAAGAGTTAATCCTCTTTCACTTAATCTGCTCAACACTTTATCTATTGCTTTTATACAGTGCTCAAAAACTGCCGCATTTTTATTGTTCTCGTAAAAAGGTTCAACTTCATCGAGTATTGAATAGTCACCGGTCTCTTCAATGTATTGATAAACAACAAAAGGGAGCCAGAGAAGGTCGTCAGTCATTTGGGTTTGCAGACCCGTTTCGCTTATGGGATGCCACCAATGAAGCACAGTACCGTCTTCAAATTGATGCCTCGCGTGAAGTTTAATTTGTTCTTTTGTTTTTCCGGGTTCAATTGGAAGGAACACCAAACTATCTTGAAGTTGATCTCGGAATCCGTAAGCACCGCTTTGCTGGTAATAAGCCGTTCTTCCCCACAACCGTCCCGATATAGCTTGATATCTGAACCATTTGTTTACAGCAAAATTCAATGCTTCATCGGGTGTGTTGATTTCAAAATCGCCGAGCAGTTCATTCCATCTTTTTGAAACTTCTTTTAAAGCATTATCAACAGATTGAAAAGAGGAATACTTAATTACCGTTTCTTCGATTTCTTCCTTATTCTTTTTTAGACCTAGATAAAAGTTTACTCTTTCAGTTTTATAGGGTTCGATAGTCAAGTTAATATTCAACGAAGCGATTGAATCGTTATAAACTCCTGTCGTGTTTGAAAGTTTTCCTTCCGCTATTGATTTGGGATTGGTCAAACTTCCGTAATTACCGAGGAAAGATTCTTTATCACCTTCGTAAGAATTTATTTTTTTGTTTGCTGCAAAAAAGCCTGTGTACTCATAATCTATGTTCCAATGTCCGCGGTCGCCAAGTGGTATATCCCATAATCTTTTATTTGCAAGAATACCGTTGATCTTTTCATCAAACTTAGTTTCCAAAAAAAGTTTATGAAATTCTCGGTGATAATCATTCGAAGAACCGAGAACCCATTCGAAATATGTGAAGAGGGAAAGGTCGGCTTTTTTTTTCGAGTTGTTGTGAATTTTCAAATCCCATATTTCAATTGTATCATCGAAAGGGACAAACAAAGTTAATTCGGTTGTTATTTCTTTATAAGTACTTTTAAATTTAGCATAGCCTAATCCGTAACGGCATTCATACTCGTCTAGTTCTGTTTTTACCGGTTGCCAAGTCGGGCTCCACACCTCGCCGGTTTCGTTGTTTTTTATGTAGATATATTTTCCCCAATTATCTTGGATTAAGTCTTGATGCCAGCGAGTAATTCTGTTGAACTCTGAATGGACATCCCAGCTAAAACCGCCGCCGGTTTGCGAAACCACCAATCCATAATTTCCGTTGGAAATAACATTAACCCACGGTTTTGGTGTTCTTGGAGAAGTAATTACATATTCAGCCCCGTTGTCGGTAAAGTACCCATACTTAGTAGAAAATTTACTCATTAAGATTTCCCGTTTATAGAATCAAAAACCAATTTCGATAGAAAATCTATGAACGGAAGTAAGTCTTCCGAAATCCGCAAAAGCATAATCTACCCGCATCGGAAGAGTATCCGTTAGATAATAAATCAATCCTGCCCCTGCAGTTAAGCCCTCTTCGCTTTCTTCTTTGAATAAGGATTTATACCCGGCTCTTATAAAAAATCTATCTTTAAAACCATACTCGAAACCGGTATTAACGCTTTCGTTGTAATCATTAGGATGAAGTGCATCGGCGCTGATAAGCAGAGAATGATTTTCGGAATTGAAAAGAGTGTAAGATAACCCGACTCTGAAAAGAATCGGCAGATCCCATTCATCCATTTTAATATCAGCAAATATTTTATCGCTTGTACCATGCTGATCGGGGTCGAAATCATAATAAATGAAGTTATCTTCACCCTCGTATTTAAGTTTACCGCCGACATTAGAAATACTCATTCCAAGATTAAGTCCCTTAAGTGGGGTTTGATAATGAACGCCCACATCGAAAGCTATGGTCGAAGCGGTCATATGCCAAATTGATTGCCCGACATACTTGCCTGTAAATCCTATACTGAATTGATCCGTGATTGTTAGAGCATAAGTAATACCAAGTGAGTAGTCGGATGCAGAAAAATACTCGCCTGTTCCATCTTGGTAAAATTCTGTTCGCACTTCCATTTCAGGCATAGTTAAAGAAGTGTAGCTTAGCCCGAAAGCATGCTGGTCATTAATTTTTATAACAATACCCGCAAAATTATGATTAGTTTCAGCCAACCAAGAAGTATGCGAAAAAAGTGCGGCACTATTATTTAGTTTTGAAATACCGGCAGGATTCCAATATAAAGTAGATGCGTCATTTGCAAGAGAGACAAACGCACCACCCATAGCAACGGCTCTCGCACCGGGCTCAATTTTTAGAAATTGTCCGACAGTGCTTCCGGCAAAAACCTGCGGGTAAATTCTTGCGGTTAACGCCAATAATATTAGAATGATGTACTTTAATGTTTTCATTATCGTTCTTGCTCTATTTAATTAGTGCAAATCTGCCTATTTTTTCCCCTATACCCGGGGCATCAAGGTGATAGATATAAACACCCGGTGCTACGGCTATTCCTCCCTTTGTAATAAGATCCCATGCAAGTTTTCCTTCAAGCATGTTTGAATCATGTTCGAGTGTAATAACATGGTCACCGCTGAGGGTATAAATTCTAATTGTAGCCCTTTGAGGAAGATTGATAAAATAAATTCGGCGTTCACCTCTACCGGAAGTTGTTAATCTTTGCGGTTCCCATCTTGCAGCACCCACATAAGGGTTGGGAACAACGGCAACATCGTCCAAAGATTCTTTCGCCTTTGCAATATCTACCGTATGAGCAATTGTAATAAATTTGTATATATCGCCTGAAGCGAAAGGTGTTTTGATAATTAATTTTGCCACTTCACCGTTTTGCGGAAGTTTTATTTCACCTTCAGGCGGCGCAATAAAACTAAACTTCCAAATTCTTCTTGGTGATCCGTTTATATCCTTCCAAATTTCTATATAGTCGCCATCGGTTATTTTGTTATCGATATTATCTGCCGGTTCCCACAAATAATATCTTACTTTTTTGTTTCTGTAAACATCCAAAACTTGAAAATTCGTTTCGGCACGATAACCATATAACCAGGAAGAATCTTTTTCACCAACTCTAATTTCATAACTTGCCGGGTAGTTTGGTTCAGAGGAAGGGAGGTCAATTAGTTTTTCTCCCAATATAATCAAATTGGAAGTGTTTTGAGTCCATCCCGATTTTTCAAAATCATATTCAATTTTGTCATTAGTTACAAAGAGTCTAATTCCATCAAATAAAGGATTAAAGTCTTCTCCATTAGTATAAGATGAATTTTCAAAAACGGCATTTGTATCAATACCATTTATTTCGAATAAAGAATAAGTAATGCTGTCGGGTGCTTCATCATTAAACTTAACAAGATATTCTTTATCCTTAACAAGGTTAGGATCAATTACTTCCGGTTGTACAATGCCTGTAGCAAAGCCGCTGGCGTGAAAAACAGAATCTTGCAAACCGGGAGATACATAACCTGCAACAGGTGTTCCGGGTGTAATTACAGCGGTATTCACATCGGTGGTAACATTACCTGCCAAATCTCGAACGATAACTTTGGTACACTCGGAAGGATAAAGACCGATTGAAGCATTCCCCCTATCGTACGATACGACTGCATAGTAATAAGTTTGACCGTTTATAACATCGGTATCGGTCCACGAATGCTGCAGCCCTTTGTTATCCCCCATATAATATTTCACCCCTTGGTAATCAAGTTCGAAGAAACCTTGTACATCGTTTACAATATCGAATTGAGCAACTGGCTTAAATAATGTATTATCGCCGTATCCGCTAGTGATATCGTATGCATCAATAAAGCCGGGGTCGGTACTTTTATAAATCTTATATCCTTCAAAATCATATTCATTTAAGAAAGTATCGTACGAAGATTCTGCATTGTCATCCCAGTATAAAGTTACTTTTCCGTCGCCGGGTACTACAGTAAGTTCAGGTTTTAAAGGAGGACGAGCAAAGTTATAGTTGTTATTATAAATATCTTGCACAACATCTTTGTTTCTAATTATATCAGGAAGGTCAGCTCCGAAAACAAGGGCTAATGAAAATCTTTCGGTACTTCCGGAAGGCAGAATGAAAGGACCCGAGCCGAATAGGAATGCAATATTTCCATTTTGCAGACGAGTATCAAAATGACTATATGAAATTCTGTTCCAAATACTTTCATCATCTCTAAATACAACTCCCGAACCAATATAGAAAACATCAAATGCTGTCAAACCGATTTGGTCTGATTCGTTAATATCGGTTTTATCGATTCTTGGTTCACCGGGTTGACCGGTATCAACAAGACCGAAGCGATTTACTGGAGAAGTGGGAGCACCGGGTACTAAACCGGGCGGCTGCCATCCTGAAGTTGGTTTACCATCACCTTCACCAAAATCGCCTGTACCTGGAATTCCATCTAAACCAACATCGTCGGTGGTTGGATCCCAATCGTTGTTATTGTCTATGCCGTCTTCCCGAGATTCATCAATCATCTCGTCAATTCTACCGTCGCCATTGTTATCAATTCCATCGGCATATTTCATCCCAATATGAAATTCGGCTTCGTCGATTAATCCGTTACCGTTATCGTCTATACCGTTGCCAGGAATTTCTCCGATAATCATTTGAGCAGTTATGACAGGGCTGCCTTCTTCTCCATCGTTGTCGTCATCAATTCTATTCAAGGGATTACCCGGACTTTCGAGAAATGCATAACCGGCATATCCGGTTGGAGACCAACCTCCCTGACCAATACCATCGTGATCCCAGCTATATGTTATATTAAATTCTTTATCAAATGATGCATAATCATCGTTCGAATCAAACTGCCCGCCAACACCGCAATCAACATACATACCGAATATTATTTTGTTATAATCGGTGGTACTTTCATTTGTAATTTCGTAATGCCAGAAAATTATATCTTCAGCAAGAACATTTGACCATTGAAATCCTCTTACACCCATACTCAAACCCAAACCTCTTCGGGTATGATCAGTTGAATCGGGGTAAAAAGGGTGTCCATCATCACTATTATCGTCAACAACAAAAAAGCTTTCTTGATCAGCGTTAGTTCTTTTACCGAAGTAACCATCCCAGTAACCATCCCAAGTATGATCTTTACCGGGCCAGCTTTTAGGCCAAGTAATAGGTTTATCGCTCATTGCAATTCCATCTTGGTTAGGATTAGCATAACCGGGTCTTGGTTGCCAGCCTCTTTCAACACCTGTAGGAGAAATATCCATATTTTCGCGGTAACCGGCTTCAACCATACGAATAATGTTTCCATAAATATCGGTTACTTCTGCAGCCACAATCGGCGTAATCCCATCCATGTAAGAATGACCTGAACCTTTCGGCCAAACACCGGAAGGTTCTCTTCCCCACCATGCAACTTGCCCGAAATTATAAAAAAGAGTTTCCACTAAATTTCCGTTGTGAATTCCCTCTTTTCTGAATTTTCTGTTACCGCGCTTTTCCGGGGGAACGGTAATTTGTGCAATCAACGATGCACAAAGAAGAAAAAATATTATTGTTTTAAGAAGATTAATTTTTGACATAAATCGCCCTACTTAAAAATTTAAATTGTAGTCTATTCCTAGAATTATTTTTCTCGGTTCAGAATAATAACTCGGGTTATTTAAAAATTCGGAAAGAGTATTTGCTCCTTGTGACTCCGGGGTGTAACGACTGACTAAGGAGTATCCTGCTCTGCCTGTATCCCTGTAAACATTTATCTCATTCTTGGTATCGAACACATTATAAACTTTTAGGTAAAGCGAAAAGAGTTGTCCCCACATGTCAATGTCTTTGTAGAATTGTAAATCAACGTTAACTTTCGAAGGCATTCTCGCAGTGTTTTCAAAGCTTGTTTGCAGTGATTGATTTTCGGGAGTATACGGAAAACCGCTTTCGTATTTAGCAACTATACCAAAACTCAGTATTTCGGGAATAGTATAGAACAACGAAATATTTATGGTATGCCGTTGATCCCAATTAACCGGAACTATTTGAATATTCGGATTTTTAGGGGGATCCCCCTGTGCTTTATTAAAAGCGTCGTTAGGATCCGAAGCATTTGCCTCTGCTGTTTGTAGTGTGTAGTCTATAGAAACTGAAAGAGGACTTGAAGCGGTCGGTCTTTTAAATAATGATATTGATATACCTTTTGACTTACCGTAATCTAGGTTAGTATAAAGTGCATACCTATCACCTCCGACATATGTGTTTATTATTTCCGTACCGAGGAGATTTGAAATGTCTTTATAAAAACCGACTATCTCTAATCCGATTATATCGAAAAATTTATAGTGCATACCAAGTTCGTAAGCTACTATTGATTCCGCTTTTAAGTTTGCATTACCAATTAACGATTGGAGTCCGCCCGGTCCAACTCTAAAATTTGGGTTCATATACACATATTCATAATCCGGTATTTTAAAGAAATGACCGTAACTAAAGTGAAGCGTTCCATCGGCAGAGATAGGAAAGGCAATACCAATTCTTGGACTAATTTGATATTGAGGATCAGCATCTTTCTTTTCCGAGTTTTCCGGATCGCGTAAGTCGGTTGGAACTTTCCATTGCGAATCAAAGTAATCGAACCGAACACCTGCGTTAACAATTACGCTTTCATATTCAAATTTATCTTGAATATAATATGCCAAACTAATAGGGGTATAATTGAACTGACCAACATTTTGATATCTGTTAAAATCGAAAACCTTAGGTTCTTCGCCTTTGTAAAGTGCTATCTTGTTGTCAATATTCATATCGTCAATTCTAATTTCGAAGCCGGTTTTGAATTCGTTGTATCTTCCCAATTGTGTTAAGAAGTCGCCTTTAATAATATTTGTAAAAGTTTCTCTTGTATCACTATCTCGTTGTGTTCCGCCTGTAAGAAAACTGTATGATGTAAGTTTATTAAGTAGTTCAGGATTGGCATAACGTGGGTCATTGTAATTTTCATAAACATAATTTTTTCTGCTCGAAAAACCGAACGAATGTTTTAATATTAGAAAAGCACGTTCTGATAAAACATAAGTAAGTGAAAAAATATTATTATAAGACTTATTGTGATACTCTTGAAGTCCGTCCGGATTATACTTAAAGTCGTGGTTATAAACCTGGTAATCAGATTGATCCGTCAAAAAAAGATTTGAAATCTTAAGATTTTGGAAAATATCGAAGTCAAGTTTACCTTGAGCAAAATAGTTAGTAGACGAATTCAACGGAACAATCTTATTATCACCTGTTTGATCAATTACCCAGCCGCTTCCTGCTTGATAAGAGCTATCGTGAGCATTAAATCTGCGTTGACCAAAAAGCCATCCTTCGTTTTCATATCTTCTGAAAGAAACTGCGTAATTAAATCCTTTACCAAATAGAGAAAAGGGGCCGCTAATATTTGCTTTAATATCATTAATAGCCCAAGGTTTAACATCGTCTATGTTGAAGAAGATATTGTTGTTGCCGCTTACATAATCTCCGGTAGATATATTGATACTTCCCTCAAATTTATCTGAGCCTCTTTTAGTAATCACATCAACAATACCGGAAAGTGCTTGCCCGTATTCAGCATTAAAAACTCCGCTTATTACTTTAACTTCCTGCATTGATTGGACATCAACAGCAGCAGCCCTATCACCCGAAAACTTATCTGTAACAGAAATACCGTCAATTAAATAACCGACTTCAGAAGTTCTACCACCTCGTATATGAATTCCCCCCGCAGCATCTGTAACAACACCTGCCTTTAATCTTAATACGTCATTTAAATTTTCTACAGGAAGTTTTTTGATTTCTTCTGCAGAAACAGTAAGCTCGCTTGAAGTCAAATCTTTTCTGATTACGGGACGTGTTGCGGTTATTACAACTTCACCGCTTAATTCAGTTGTTTCTTCTTCCATAACAAAATCAATTGTAGTTGTTTTTCCCGAAACAACTTTAACATTATTTACAACTACTTTTCTGAAACCGACCATTGATGAAATTACTGTATAATCGCCGGGGTGAACATTTAAAATAGCATAAAACCCATCAAGATCAGAAGCCGAGCCGATTGCTTTACCTTCCAATATTACATTTGCTCCAATAAGAGGTTCACCGTTAGCTTTATTTGTAACTGTTCCAGAAATTTTTCCGGTTTGTTGTGCAAATACTAATGCGGGAAGAAGAAAACAAACCGCGAGCAGTCGTTTTATAATTGTTGTTTTCATTTGAAGACCAAAGTTTCTTACTATTTTTAAAAGTTAATGCCGAAAAAAGAAATAGATTAACCCAACAGTAATACGAAATGTTCGGCGGTATTAAATTTATCATAAGAATCGTAGCACAGATTAATAACCTGTGCTACGGTTAATAACATAAAAATTATTTTAAGAGCATCATTTTTTTAGAATAAATATGACCGCCTGCTTGTAAAGTATAGAAGTAAACACCGCTTGCAAATTGATCTGCTTTCCATTCAACCGAATATGTACCAGCGGTTTGTTCTTTGCTTAATAATGTTTCCACCTCATTGCCGAGAACATCGTATATTTTTAAGGAAACAATTGTTCGTTCCGGAATAGAATAATTTATTGTTGTTGTCGGGTTAAATGGGTTCGGATAATTTTGATTAAGCACATAATTAGTAATTAGCTTTTCGTTATCTTCTTTTACATCTGTTAACTCAGATAAAATAACACCGCGGTATAAATAGTGTTTTTCAAAATTAACATCCGCCCATTGTGTGCCCCACCAGTTTGGCGCATAGTCCGATACATTTTGATCGAATGATGCAGCATCGGCATAATCAATATCCCAAACTACAACACTTAAATTGACCGTATCACCAACAGAGTATCCGAAGTAATCGGTATGTATAACAACTTCCATTGAGTAACCTGCATCTTCACCACCGGTTTCGGTATGTGTTACTGTTCCCGGCGGAACATATGACGCACCTTCAGCAGCGCCCGTAGGTACTGATCCACTTAATTCAAAAACCGCACCGGCGCCAATAGTTGCATCAAAGAACATGTTTTTAATTTCCATTCTTGTAGTTGGGGCATCTTCACCTTTATTTGTTATCCACAAGAATAGACCGTCTGCCTCCCAGCCTGGTGACCATTTTCCTACAGATTTGTCATCAGATTCCAAACCGATATAAAGGTCTGTGCCGTTGTGCATAAATTTAACGGTTGCCATACTCTGATCCGTATAACTGTTTAATGTATCATTCCACTGCATGTAATAACCGCCTGTTGATGAAGAACTTCCTTTACCAACAATAACATAATCTGCATTATTCCAAAAATCTTCGTTGAGCTCACCGTCAAGAACTATAGTTTCTTCGGTCATATAGGCATTTCTAGTGGGAGGATCAGCAAGACGTAAGATTCTTGTGTCGGGTCCCCATTCGCTGCCCCACCACATTTTATAATATGAACCCACGTTGTATTCTTCTCCGGCAGATCCGGTTTGTCCATCAGGGTCAAAAATATTTATAAGAACCGGAATTTCTGAATAGGGGTCTGTATAACCAAGCTGATCTAAATGAATAACCATTTCCGCAGTATAACCCGAATCAATTTGAGTCGTATCGTTTACAACTGTTGACGGATGTTTCCATGCAGCAGCTTCAGCAGAACCTTGAAGCCCTTGTTCAAAAACAATATCCGGATCCACGCCGGAGGCATTGAAATATAGTTTATATTCCAACATTGCACCGCTTGCATTAGCAATTTTCATAAAAAGACCGTCTCCTTCCCAACTGCCGCCCCATTTGTTAACATATTGATCATTGGATTGCAGCGAGATATATAGGTCTAATCCATTATGCATGAATTTAACAAAAGTTGTTGTTGTGTCGTCGTAAGTCCCATCAACAAGAACACCGTTGGTTACGCCATATTCAACATCTCCCCCCAAAAAACCTGGTTTGAAAACTAAAAAGTCGTACCTTCTTGCCCAGTCCGATTCGTCTAATTTACCATCAATAACAATAGGATTTTCAGTACTAACTACCTGAATATACTCGGGATCAATATGGTTTTGGGCAGATATGGTAGTAAAACAGATAAGCAGAACAGAGAATAAAGTAGCTGCGAGTTTGTAAATAGATGAGATCATGTTTCCTCCCTTAGTTAGGTTATTATGTTTATTAAGCAGGATTTTCAACAAGAACTTTTTTACAGGATTCGCCCAGTATTATTCCTGTAGAAATTTTTATTTGCTCCGGTTTATGTTCTTTGTTTTTAATTTTTTCCAGAAGAAGAGAAGCTGCAGTTTTACCAACTTCTAATATTGGAACATGTACTGTAGTAAGAGGAGGGGAAATAAATTCCGAAAGGAAAGTATGATCGAAGCCGACAACTCCAATATCGCCGGGTATTGATAGCCCGTGAGCTTTAATTACTCTATAACAACCGGCAGCCATCATATCGTTACCGGCAAATATAACTTCGGGTTTATCGCGCAAACTTAACAACCGGCTGCAGGCAAACTCACCCCCTTTAATTGTAAAATCGCCGTTAACAATCCATTCATCCAATGGTTCAATGTTATTATCAATCAGAGCAGCTTTATAACCGGCTAAACGTTCTGCCGCGTCATTGTTTTTATTAGGTCCTTTTATATGGGCAATTTTTGTATAACCGTAGTTTTTTAAAAGATAATCGGTAATTGAATATGCACCTTGAAAATTGTCGATATAAACAATATCGAAATCTTCAATATCATGTTTGCCATTTATAATAACGACTGACGGAGCATTATCGATGCTTATTAATTCTTTTAGTTGATCGCTTATAGCGGGGATCATAAGAATGACACCGTCAACCATACTTTCACCCATAAAACTCATAATTGATTCAACTATGCTGCGTTCGCTGTGTGAACCGGCAACAACAACATGATAACCCCCGCTATATGCAACTTGGTCAACTCCTTTTATAACTTCTGTAAAAAAATCACCTTGAATTTCGGGTAATACAAGTCCGATAATTTTTGTCTCTTTCTTAGCTAAACTTCTTGCAGTAAAGTTAGGTTTGTAGTTAAGTTCTTCGGCAATTTGAAGAATGTACTCTTTTGTAGCATGGCTAATTTTGGGATGGTTATTCAATGCGCGCGAAACTGTAGCAATAGAAACATTTGCCCTTTCAGCAACTTCTTTAATTGTCATTTTCATGTATGTGGTGTTTTTTTTTAGAAAAATGTAAGCGCTTACATTAAGATAAGTCTGAGATATTCTTTTGTCAAGCAAAAAATTGTTCTCTTTATCTGCATTAATCGTACAAAACAAACAATTCGGTGTTTTAAAGCGAGCACATCTTGTGTATGGAAAATGTTACAAAATGTAAAAATGTAAAATTTTGCATTCGTTTGCCTCTTATTCCCCCCAAATAAGAGCGCGTTTATTTATAAAGCAGAAGGAGGAAGACGAGCGAAAAAAGATTTTGGAAAAATGAAATTTTCCTAAATAACTCTATTTTAATATCTTTCTTTTTCTTTTATCAAAAGTGTTATGATATGAATGAGATAAACAGTAAAATAAAAGTCGGCGTACTCGGTGCAGGAACAATGGGAACCGGCATTGCTCAAGTTGCCGCGACATACGGACACAACGTATATGTTTACGACAACAACGAAACCGCTCTTCGAAACTCCAAAGAGAAATTGAAAACAATATTTTCTCGCCTGGTTGAAAAAGAAAAAATTAGTGAAATCGAATCAACCCGGATTTTAAATAGAATTCATCATTCAGAATTTATCGGAGTTACCGAAGACTGCGAAATTATAATTGAAGCAATAGTTGAAATGCTGGAAAGTAAACAAGAGGTTTTTAGAAAATTAGAAAAAACTTTTTCCGATAAAGCTATACTTGCAACAAATACTTCTTCTCTTTCCGTTACCTCTATTGCGTCAGCTTGCAAGAAACCCGAACGAGTAATTGGTATACATTTTTTTAATCCTGCACCAGTATTGCCTCTTGTTGAAATTATCCCGGGATTAACCACAAGTCAATCTGTAATTAACGAAACGCAAGAGTTAATTAATGCTTGGGGGAAGACAACAGTTGTTGCAAGAGATACACCGGGATTTATTGTTAACCGTGTCGCTCGTCCATTTTATGGCGAAGCACTAAGAATTTATGAAGAAGGTATCGCAGATTTTTCTACAATCGATTGGGCATTGAAAGAATTCGGAAATTTTAAAATGGGTTCGTTTGAATTGATGGACTTAATCGGAAACGATGTAAATTACGAAGTGACTAAAACAATTTTTGAACAATTCTATTATGATCCGCGTTTCAAACCGTCATATACCCAAAAATTACTTGTCGACGCAAAACACTTTGGTAAAAAATCCGGCAAGGGATTTTATGATTATTCCGATAATACCGAGAATCCTCAGCCTCTTAAAGACCCAAAATTAGGTAAAGAAATTTTCAATAGAGTCTTGTCAATGTTAATTAATGAAGCTGCCGATGCCGTATTTATGAATGTTGCCTCGGTTAAAGACATTGATTTAGCTATGACTAAAGGCGTAAACTATCCAAAGGGTCTATGCGAATGGGCTGATGAAATTGGTATAGATGTGGTTGTTGAAAGATTGCAAACCCTTTATGAAGTGTACGGCGAAGATAGATACAGAGTTAATCCTTTGCTTAAAAGAATGAAAAAAGACGGAAAGAAATTTTATGAATGAACAAAATAAAGCCGAAAGAATAGTTCAACATATGCTAGAAATTGATGAATTCAGCCGATGGCTCGGAATAGAAATTCTCGAAATCAAACCGGGTTATGCAAAGATAAAAATGAAAGTCAGAAAAGAAATGCTGAACGGATTCGGAACCACACACGGTGGAATCACATTTTCGCTTGCGGATAGTGCGCTTGCATTTTCATCAAATAATTACGGAAGAATTGCCGTTGCTCTTGAAACAAGTATTGCTTTTCCAAAACCCGTTTATGAAGGTGACGAACTTACTGCCGCCGCCGAGGAACAAAGCAAAGGCAATAGTGTTGGGATTTATAACGTAACGGTTACTAATCAACACAATGTAAAAGTCGGAATCTTTCGCGGAACTGTTTATAGAACCAAGAAGGAGTTTTTAACTGAATAACATTTTTCTTAATCTTACTCTTAATCATAATCTTAATCGCTTTAGGCTTCAGAGTAAGATTAAGAATATTTTTAACACAGATGAAAGTATATCAATATGAAAGAAGCATTTATAATAGATGCAATAAGAACACCAATCGGAAAATTGGGCGGATCTTTATCTTCTGTTCGTGCGGATGATCTTGCCGCATTAACAATTAAAGAAATTATAAATCGAAATCCGTCGGTAGATTTTTCACAAGTTGATGATGTAATACTCGGTTGTGCAAATCAAGCCGGCGAAGATAATAGAAACGTTGCAAGAATGGCTTTGCTACTCGCTGGTCTGCTTGTAACTGTTCCCGGCGAAACTGTTAATCGTCTTTGTGCTTCGGGAATGAGTGCTGTAGTTAATGCCGCCCGAGCAATCAATATGGGCGATGGTGATTTGTATATCGCTGGCGGAGTTGAACATATGACCCGCGCCCCGCTAGTTCAATCCAAAGCAGAAAAATCATTCTCCGGTAAAGTGGAAATTCATGATTCAACTTTAGGATGGAGATTTGTAAATCCCAGAATGAAAGCTCTGTACGGAACAGAAGCTATGGGTGAAACCGCCGAGAATGTTGCCGAAGAATATAAAATCACCAGAGAAGACCAAGACTTGTTTGCGTATAACTCTCACATGAAAGCTGTTAGAGCAAATCAATCCGGTCGAATGGAAAAGGAAGTAATGCAAGTTGAAATTCCTCAACGAAAAGGTGATAACATAATTTTTAATAAAG
>CAYLVF010000002.1:30619-34952 GCA_964387045.1 uncultured Melioribacter sp.
GCCTGATACAACCCCGGAAATATTGGCAACTTTAAAACCGGCTTTCAGAAAAAACGGAACTGTAACGGCAGGTAATTCTTCCGGTTTGAATGATGGATCATGCGCTTTATTGCTTGCCTCGGAAAATGCGATTAAAAAATATAATCTAACTCCGCGAGCAAAAATTATCGCATCAACTGTCGTTGGTTTAGAGCCAAGAGTTATGGGTTTAGGACCAATTTATGCGACACGAAAAATTTTAGAAAAGACCAAATTTTCATTAGACGATTTTGATGTAATAGAATTAAACGAAGCATTCGCTGCACAGAGTTTAGCTGTTTTAAGAGAACTCGGATTAAAGGAAGACGATCCGCGCGTTAATCCAAACGGCGGTGCCATCGCTTTGGGGCATCCGCTAGGCATGAGCGGTGCACGATTAATCACTACCGCAATGATTGAGTTGGAAGAACAGAGGGAAAAACGTGCGTTGTGTACATTATGCATCGGTGTTGGACAGGGTATGGCGTGTATTATTGAGAAAATCTAGTTATTAAGTTATTATGTTACTAAGTTATTAAGGAAAATAACTATGCACACTTTTGAAGATTTAGAAGTTTGGAAGTCTGCGCGGGAACTGCGCATATTTGTTTCAAAGGTTGTCAAAAGATTTCCTGTTGAAGAAAAATATAAACTGACGGATCAATCATTAAGATCTTCAAGGGGAATTACCAACCAAATTGCCGAGGGATTTGGAAGATATCATTATCAAGAAAATATTCAATACTGCAGACAGGCACGTGGATCATTATGTGAAACTTTGGATCATATGATTGTGGCATTCGACGAAGAATACATAGACAATGAAGTTTTATCAGTATTCCGGGGGATGTATGAGAAAACCCTCAAACTGTTGAACGGTTATATAAGTTACTTAAACAAAGCAAAGAAAAATAATCAACCTAATAACTAAATAACTCAATAACTTAATAGCATGATCTACGAGTATCGCGGCATAAAACCAGTAATCCACAAGACAGCTTTCGTCCATAAGACAGCAAGCGTTATCGGGAATGTGATTGTCGGAAAAGATGTTTACATCGGTCCGGGTGCGGCAATTCGCGGCGACTTCGGTAAAATAATTATTGAAGGCGGATGTAATGTTCAAGAAAATTGTATTATTCATATGTTCCCGAATATTACTGTTAGATTATATGAATCCGCTCATATCGGGCATGGTGCAATAATTCACGGTGCCGCCATCGGTAAAAATTCTTTAGTAGGAATGAATGCGGTTATAATGGATAATGTTGAAGTTGGCGATGACTGTATTATAGGAGCTCTTTGCTTTGTACCCGAGGGAATGAAAATTCCTAATAGAAAAGTTGTTGTCGGAAATCCTGCAAAAATTGTAAAAGATGTTACCGATGAGATGGCTAAATGGAAAACCGAAGGAACAAAAATATATCAAGCATTGCCCAAACAACTTCATGAAACATTAAAAGAATGTGAACCTCTCCGTGATATTCCCGATAATATGCCGGAATATAAAATTAATTACAAAACCTGGGGTGATACTAAATAATTTTTGTGAATTTCATATCTTTCAATAATTAATTTTTACTTACTGAGTACTGTGGATTGACAACCTCCATAAATAATTTTTTAGATTACTTTTCATCTATTATACCGGCACATATAAGATTTTTATTATCTGTCTATGGAACCGGCATTTTATTTTTCACTCTATTTAGAGTTTTCCTACTTATAGTTAACTGGCAATATGCCGAAGAACTTCCTGTTGATTCAAGAATTTCGCTTCTGCTTACTTCATTTTGGTACGGCTTCCGGTTTGACTCGGTGATTTCAGGTTATATATTAATTCTTCCGTTTATTATTCTGACGATTTTTTCGTTTTTCAAAAAAAATTATACGCTTCCATATTTATTTAGTTTATTTTTAATTATTCCCCTATACATAACCGCATTTATTGTAACCAGCATTAACATTCCCTACTTCAAATATTACTTTGCCAACACTACTTCGGTAATATTAAACTGGATGAGTGATTTCTCTTTTATTGTTAGAATGATTTCAGGCGATTTGTTTATGGTTGGATTTGTAATTTTGTTTTTACTGCTAAGTTCATTGTTCGTTTATATTATTCTTAAATTTTATCGTAAAACAAAAACAGTTGTAGAGAACACGAATAAGCTATCGGTTCTATTTTTTATTAAACGATTGTTTTTATTCATCTTCTTTTTCTTACTTATCTTTTTGGCAATACGCGGAAGAATAGAAGAGAAGTCACCAATAAGAGTGGGCACGGCATATTTTTCAGAATATTCTTTTGCAAATCAACTTGGCTTGAATCCTGTTTTTACATTGCTTACAAGTTTACTTGAAGACAGTAAGCTAAAAGAACAGCGAATTAACTTCATTGATAATCAAGTAGCCGTTGAGAACAGTCGAAAATCTTTTGGAATAGAAAAAGTAATTGAACCGACACCAATTTCCCGTAAAATTGTTCCGAAGGGTGAAGGATTAAAACAAAATGTTATAGTAGTAATAATGGAATCGATGGCGGCTGCAAGAATGAACAGGTACGGAAACAACAGCAACTTAACTCCGGTTCTTGACAGTTTAGCAGAAAGCGCAATAACATTTGACAATTTTTTCACTTCTGGAATACATACTTATAACGGGGTTTATTCCACGCTTTTTTCATTCCCCACAATTTTAAATCGTCACCCGATGAAGCCCGCTGTAATTCCCCGAATTCATACAATTGTAAACGAGTTCAAGAAAAATGATTATAGAAATTATTTTTTCGTTGCACATGATGACCAATTCGACAATACCGCCGGGTTTTTATACGAAAACGGATTTGAAAAAATTTATTGTGAAAGAGATTATCCGTCAGAATGGATTCTAAGTACTCTTGGAGTTCCCGATCATATATTATTTGAAGAGACTGTCAAAATACTTAACCGAAAAAAAGATGATAAGCCTTTCTTCGCCGCAATTCTTACAGCAAGCAATCACGATCCTAAAATTATTCCACCCGGAATTAATTTTACTCCAACCGCATCAAGTTTGGAAGAACAATTAGTTCAATATTGTGATTGGTCGATAAATCATTTTTTGAAAAAAGCATCGCAAAGTGATTGGTATGAGAATACCATTTTTGTTTTTCTTGCAGATCACGGAAGAAGCACCATTCAGCCTTACGATATCCCGCTATCATTTTTTCATTCACCCCTAATATTCTTTTCCGAACGGATAAAAGAAAATCCCATGCAGTCTGATAAGTTGGCAATGCAGATCGATGTTATGCCTACAATTATTGGTATGCTGAACTTACCTTATACCAACAGTACAATGGGGATAGATTTATTATTAGAGAATCGAAGTTATGCTTATTTCGCGGACGATAATAATATTGGCGTACTAAGCGATAGATTTTTCTTAATAAAAAATCGAGATGGGGGTATAAAGCTACACGAATATAAAACTCGAAGCGTTAAAAACTTTGCGAATGATTATCCGGAAGTAGTTGACAGCATGTTAACATATACTCACTCAATGCTGCAATCAACCCAATATATAATCGAAAATTATTCATTACGTAACTAGTCTTTGTTTACTTTTGAAAATATATTTTTTTCATGTATCTTTATAAAATCAGACAGCGAGTATAATTAATAAATTAGGAGAGTCAAAATTGAAACAACTAAGCAAACTTTTTTTTACCGTATTATTTATTTCTTTCGTTTTTACTGCATGCAGCAGTGACGATTCAAACCCGGCTGAACCAAAAGCTCCCGAATCTGTGGGGACTTATTCCGGGAAAAACAGCATGGATACAACCATGACTATCACCGTGGGAAATGTTGGCGGCAAAGCATTTGTTACAAGCTATAGCATTAATTATAAAATAGTTTCTGGTTCGTCAACGACTGAGGGAACATATGCCAACACTGATTCGGACGGTTTAGCAGAGGTAGTAAATAACAGTTTTTCGGTTTCTCTTGGATCTAATAACGATGAGGTACTTACGGGAACAATATCCGGCAGCACAATGACAGGCAGTTTTAAGTTCCCTTCTGTATTCCTCGTTCCTGAAGTTTCCGGAACATATACTCTTACAAAAAATTAGGTTTTCACAAATTAAGCGGGCGAAAAAATTTTTGCCCGTTTAATTTTTTGTTAAACCTTTTACCTCATTTATTTGTTTAAAATGATAAACACAAATCATCAATAATTGTAAAGAAAGAAATATTTATGCGCATTTATGTATTACTTCTACTGCTGCCTCTTTTAGTAATTCCGGCACAACAAAGACCAGGTTCTGGCG
>CAYLVF010000003.1:0-3619 GCA_964387045.1 uncultured Melioribacter sp.
ACAGTATTTGCGTGAGCAACGAAGTCAGCACAAATTTTATGCAGAATAGAATTACCCGAAGTATGATCACGGTGATGATGAGTATTAAACACTATATCAATCTTTTTATGAGTTAGCTCCTGAAGCATAGAAGTAAAATTCTTTGCTGTATCGGGAAACTGTGAATCGATAACAATAATTCCATCATCGGAAATAAGCCAACCGATTGTGCCCCCTCTTTCGGTGTAAATACCGACATTATTTCGAAGTGATTGCATGCTGCCGGTCTCTTCCTGCAAAGCAGCAACTATTTTATTCGCCGGTAAAAATAAACTTGCTGTAATGATAGAAGTACTTTTTAAAAATGATCTTCTGTTAAATTTCATTGCAACTCCGATTTTTCTTAAGTTGATTTGAACATTTCAAAAATATAGTGAGCATTATTATAAATGTCTTCCTTTCTTATCTACTATTCGAAGTCAGATCAGACCGGTGAAATAAAAAAATTACCCGGATATTCTTATTTAAAAGTTAATGATTTCATTGTATTCTACAAAAATAATCATCAAACACTGACTGTGAGTTTTGAATCACTTCCCAAATTTATAATAAGCGGAGTGGGTATTCACAATTCACAACAAGGCGGATTTATATCAAAAGATGAGTGGAAGAATATATTATTAGAAAAAAATTTTCAGTGCAAAATAAATGGTCATTTTGCAGGCTGTATAATCGATGATAATAAAATAAGTTGTTTTAACGATGTCTTAGGATTACGCGAAGTTTATTACTTAATTACAAATGACGGCTTTATTATTTCCTCAAAAATAGATTTGTTTAAAAACCTAATTAATGATTTAGAACCTTCAATAAACTATATTGCCGGTCATTGGCTTACTTCAATGCCGCTTTTTTATGAAACAGCCATCAAAAAGGTAAAACGATTAATTCCAGGTAGCTTGCTTAAAATTGATTCGGGTTTAAAAACTGAATTAAATCGTATCACTCCAAATTATGTTAAGAGCAGCGAACATAAAATTATTAATACACTGAAACATTTTACGCAATTAAATTATCACGAGAAAATAACATCATTGGGGCTTTCAGGCGGGCTCGATTCAAGAACTTTATTGGCGATACTTTCTAATTCGTCTTATCAGCATAATTTTTCTACACATACTTTTGGAAGCGAAGAATTAAACGATGTAAAAATATCGGGGTCAATTGCTCATTCACAAAAACTTGCTCACTCTGTTTATAATAATCATGCTGTTAATCTTGAAACAACTTTGCAATTAGTGAAAGATTATATTCCATTTACGGCGCTTACTATTCCTATCTCTGACTTAATACACATTAACTATCAAAAAATGATTAGTGAATCAAATAAAGTAATTATTGACGGTGGATTCGGAGAAATCGGAAGAAGACAGTTTTTAAATAAATTTTTGCTCGGCGGTAAAAAAATAATTACTGAAAGAAATACAACAGCACTTCTGAGAAATATCTCAATAAATAAAGGAAATATATTTAATTCAGAATATAGATTGATCCTCAGTCGATCTTTAGCAAACTCTTCGGAAGAAGTGTGGGAAAAAATGAATGATGTTCCAACCGATAATATTTTTCTTTGGCTTGATCTGCTTTCCATTCGTTATAGACTTCCAAATATATATAGTCACGGTCAGCATTGCTTAGATCAAATATCGATTGCTTATATGCCTTTTGCGCAAAAAGAATTTTTAGAGCAGCTTCTGCTTTTACCTGCGCGGGATAAGATTAACGGAAAGCTTTATAGGCAGATAATTAAAAATGACTCCCCGCCTTTGCAGAATTTTCCGCTTGTTAAAGATTATATCGAATATCCGTATTCATTGGGAACAATATCATCTCACGTTTATAGAAAACTGAAGAGAAAATTAAATAATGAAATTACTACAGATCCAATTAAATATGAGCTATATAACGGTTTGAAAGAATATATCGGGGATGAAATAAATTCAAAATCATTCACAGAAAATGATTTTTACGAAAAAGTAAATATTCAGAGTATTTTTAGAGAATATTATTCCGGTAATAAAACAAAATTTGCTGAGTTGGATTGGTGGTTAACATTTTATGAGTGGTATAAAAATATGAATACCAACTCACTTGATTAAAAGCATCTTTCTGCTTTGTATAAAATCTCCTGAAGTAAGTTGATAAAAATAAACACCGCTTGGTAATCTAGAACCATCAAATTCAAATTCATATACGCCTGCCGGCATTAATTTGTTTATTAACGTTGCCACCTTTTGTCCCAGTATATCATAGACAGTTAAAGTAGTTAATGCTCTGTTTGAATAAGAGGAATAATTATTCGGAATTGCAAATTTAATTTTTGTATTTGGATTGAACGGGTTAGGGTAGTTCTGATAAAGCACTGCTGATTTAGGAAGATTCTCTTCAAGCTCCCTTATGCTGGTTACTAGAGGTGTACTGCCGAAAGCAAGAGAGTCATAAGGCTGACTTTTTAAAATATCTATTTTCTCACGCATCATAATAATGCTCCCTTTTTTGTCGCCCCCCAATCCCGGCACTAAAGCCGCCATTACCCATTGCGTATCATTTGGTGCAATATTAAAGGGGCCTGTAAACAAGATAAAACCGGATCCGTTACCACTCTCTTCAGGAGGGAAAAGCCACCCTGTTTCGGTAACCGGGTCACCGCTGAAGGGAAATTTAGTCGCGCGTGATGTTGTTGGATCAAAAATAATTCCGCCGGTATTACCAAACCCGTTTGCAGAGTTGTATACTTGTACTTCGTTTCGCGGCGGTCCATAAAGAGGGTCTATTTTAGTATCATCACCGATTGCATTAAAAGAACTAAGAGGTAAATTGTAATATCCACTTAGTGGTTTACCTTTGAATATTGCGGTTGAATCAGGATGAGGTTTGATAGGTCCATACAAAATTGACAATCCAACAGCCGGGGGAACACCGCCAAGGGATGGTTCAAAATCTTTTCCGCTCCACAAATAACCAGTTTGACGCGAGATATCTACTGCAGGTAAATTCGACCTGATATCATAAAAATCGATATCGCACCATAATCCAATAAAAGCTGAATCTATAGAAGAGTTGCCTTTGTTGATTACGGTCCACTCAATAAAAACAACGTTGTGCAGAAGATTTTCGTGATCTCTCCCGCTTCCGTCGCGACCGTAAATTTTTTGGTGAACTTCAATAGGTAAAATCCCCCGCTCTTTTGCAGTAACATAATTGGAGTCTACAAAATTAGAATCAAGTAAATTATAAGCACTCCATAATAATTGATCACCAAAAAATTTTGGATCACCATTTTCATCCACAGGGGCACCGAAATCAGACGGCCATTCCAGTAGATCAGGATTTTGCGGGTCGTTACCTTTGAAAATCTTATATACTCTGTAACGCAGAACATCCTCTGGCTGAGCAATCATAGCCGGTTGACCATTTATAATGGGACCCGGAGAATAATTTGCCGAATAAAATTTTATTGATGAATGTACTGCTCCGTTAAAAATTCCTGTCATCCAAAATCCGGCATCAAATAGGATTCGCTTTGCAGGCAGTGTTCCGTAATTTAATGAACTCCACGTTGCAGTGTTAAAATCACCAT
>CAYLVF010000003.1:3629-18688 GCA_964387045.1 uncultured Melioribacter sp.
ACTCTGCTTAACACAATGTTGTTTGCATCAAAACTTCTTGACTCCGGGATGCTTTCAATTAAAGTAGTCGGCTCTGAATGTCGTTGACAATAAACAGATGAGGTAAAAATAATTAATAGGATAGGTGCAATTTTAGTAATTGTAGACATAGTTTTTGCTTTTTTATGTAAGTATAAATATAGAATAATTAGCTGCCATAATGTAGTTATAATTAAAACACTTGCTCAATTTCACAATTATATAAATTTATTAACAGCACAAATTTAATTATATTTTACATTCTTTGTTAGGGAATATTTGACGTATGAGAAATGTACTTATTTTTTACCTTTCTGTGTTTACAGCAACGGCGCTGTTTGCCCAACCGGATAGCGCAAAAATTGATTTTATATTATTTGCTAAAAATTTATCAAACGAAGATGCAGTTTTTATAACCGGTAATAATTCGCTGCTTGCAAACTGGTATCCTAATATGGTTAAAATGGAGAGGATGAATGATTCGACCTTTGTAAAATCTCTATACTTCCCTGTAGACACCTTTCTTGAATTTAAATTCACCAAAGGAAGTTGGGATACCGAGGAGCTGAATGAAGACGGTTCTGTTAGGGGAAACCATAATTTATTAGTTGCTAATGATTCCATTTTTACTCACTCAATTCGCTATTGGAAGCATGAATCGGGAAGGTCACATGAAGGTCAAATAACCGGAAACGTAGAGTATATATATGATATTAAATCACATAATGAACTTTTACCCCGGGATATAATAATTTGGCTTCCTCCGGAATATTATAAAAATACAAACCAAAGTTATCCCGTACTATATATGCACGATGGTCAAAATATAATTGATCCTCAAACATCTTTTCTAGGCATCGATTGGCAGATCGACGAAACAACAGACAGTCTCATCAGAACAAACCAAATTGAACCGCTTATTATTGTGGGAATTTATAATACCTACAATAGAAAGGTTGAATACAGCGAAAACGATACTGGATATGCATATATAGATTTTATAGTTAACACACTAAAACCAAAAGTAGATAAAAAATATCGAACAAAACCCGATAACAAGAATACAGCAATAGCCGGTTCGTCAATGGGAGGATTAATATCGTTTATGGCTGCTTGGGAAAGACCCGATGTGTTTTCAAAAGCGGCATGTCTTTCTCCGGCTTTTAAAATTAGAACCTATGATTATGTAGATAATGTTCTGAATTACGAGGGAGAGAAAAAAGAATTATTATTTTATATAGATAACGGCGGAGTTGGGTTGGAAGATAGTCTTCAATCCGGGATAAATGAAATGTTGAGTACGCTTAAATCAAAAGGTTATCAAGAAAATGTTGACTTCGTTTGGGTTAAAGATGAGCTTGCCGAACATAACGAATCGGCTTGGGCGAAAAGAACCCGCAACTTCCTAAAACTGTTTTATGAAAACGAGAGTAAATGATGGCAATAAAAATTTATCAAGTTGATTCATTTACCGACAAACTCTTCAGCGGAAATCCGGCTGCAGTCTGTCCTCTTGATGAATGGCTTGACGACAAAATATTACAAAATATTGCCGCAGAAAATAATCTTTCTGAAACAGCGTTCTTTGTAAAAAAGGAAGAAATCTTTCACCTGAGATGGTTTACACCCAAAATCGAGGTGGATCTCTGCGGGCATGCAACTTTAGCCGCCGCTTATGTTTTGTTCAAATTGATGAACTATGAAAACAACAAGATTGTTTTTGAATCATTTAGTGGTAATTTGGTGGTAACTAAAACGGATGAATTGATTACGTTAGATTTTCCGTCGGCAAGACCCCGGAAGATTGAGATGACGGATAAATATTTTAATTGTATTAATAAAATACCGCAGGAAGTTCAACTCAATTCGAAGTTGATGTTTGTCTTAAAGAATGAAGACGAAGTTAGAAATGCAGTTCCAAATTTTGAGGCAATTTCAGAGTTAGAATCGGATGGATTAATTATAACAGCTCATGGAAATAAAGTTGATTTTGTTTCGCGTTACTTTGCTCCGCATGCAGGAATTCCCGAAGACCCGGTTACCGGTTCAGCTCATACAATACTTACACCTTATTGGTCTGAAAAATTAATCAAAAAGAAACTTTATGCTCGTCAATTATCTGAGCGCGGCGGCTCATTAATTTGTGAAGATTTTGGAGAAAGAATAAAAATTTCAGGAAAAGCGGTACTCTACTCAGTTGGAGAAATTTATTTGTAGAAAATTACTTATGCGTAGAATATCTCTAAATATTGTTTTAATGCTCTTGTTGTTCTTCGGATGCGATGCCCCAAGGGAAAATCCGTTAGACCCTGAAAATCCAAATAATGTATTTACTTCATTAAACGGTGTAGTTCGAACGGTCAAAGTTCCCAATGAGCCGATTAACGGGGTGAATGTATTTTGGCCAAACGCAAATGTTGTCGTTCAAACAAACTCATTGGGAAATTTTTATATAGAGGACTTATTTCCCAAAGACGGCTATTTGTATTTTGAAAAAACAGGTTATAGCCCTGATTCGGTATTTGTTGAATGGAATAACATGAAGAATATTAATATCGTTCAACAGCTTAACTCAATACCAAAACTTGTTAGCGGAAAATTAACAAGCAGTGTAGAAAACAGAATCGGTTTCCCCGATGTTCAGGTATATAGATTAATAGTTGAAACAATTATTACCGATGAAGAAAACGATGTGGATTCTGTTTTTATCAAAAATGACGAACTAGGGTTTAGGGGCATTTTGAGCAATGTTTCAGTTACGGTTTTTCAAAATCAATTTGCCCCTTCACAGATGAACCTAACATCTATAGACCACATAATCGGGAAGGAATTTGACGTAGTTGCTAAAGATGCTGTTGGAAAAACTTTCGTAATCGGTAAGCTTTCGGTTAAAAGAATAATTAAAGAATTGATAGAAACCATCGCTCCCTCTAACAACGAAGTTGTTCAAGATTCGGTAGTTTTGAATTGGAGGCGATTTGCACCGGGGTATCCATTTACATATTCGCTTGGTATATTCACAAATACCATTGCCCCGGAACTTGTATGGGAAGTAAAAGATGTTTCTTCTCAGGAGATTATTTATAAAGTTACGGGTAACATTTTGCCGGGGAGTTATTTCTGGGTTGTTTGGGTTATTGATGAATTCGGAAATAAAGCAAGATCGAAACCTGCTTCTTTTATCATAGAGTAGAATAAAATGAATATTGAACAACTTGAACTAAAACATATTAGAGAAATTACTAAAGAGCATTTTGAAGCTCTATACAAGATCAGTCATATTCTTAATACAACGGACTATCAAGATTCTTTAATTGAGGATGCTTTAGATTGGGTTATAAAAGTTATTAATGCCGAACGGGGTGTTTTTGTAAAATATAATCATGTAAGAAATGAGTTTTCGATTATTACCGCAAGAAACACAAAAGGAGAAAATATTAATAATCTTTCGGAATTCTCTTCAGGAATACTTCAAGAAATTATAAACAGAAAAGAGGCAATTTTACATCACGATGTTCAGGGAGATCCCCAGCTTTCTCAATTTGAAAGCATCCAAATAAGAAGAATCAAATCGGTAATAGGCGTTCCAATTTTAAGAGATGAAAAAGTTTGGGGTGTTTTTTTAGCCGACAGCCAACTTAACAGAAAAGATTTTACCAATGAAAATTTAGTCTTCCTTAATATATTTTCTAATTTGGTTTCTCTTACCCTTCATAGAATAGAAGAATTTGAAAAACTCAAAGACGAAAAAGAAATTCTTCTTAATAAATTAGAAGCGGTCGAAAAAATTCCCAACATGATAGGTGAAAGCAAGGTAATGAAAGACCTTGCCGTTATTATTCAAAAAGTAGCAAGAACAGATGCAACTGTTTTAATACTTGGTGAAAGCGGAACAGGCAAAGATTTAGTCGCAAAAGCGATCCATAAGTTAAGCTCGCGAAAAGATAAACCGTATCTTGCACAATTTTGTGGTTCAATACCCGATACCCTTTTGGAAAGCGAATTGTTTGGTTATAAGAAAGGGGCTTTTACAGGTGCCAACACAGATAAAAAAGGTTTGCTAGAGGTAGCCGATAAAGGTACTTTTTTCTTAGATGAAATTGCCGATATTTCAATGGCGCTTCAAGCTAAATTACTCCGCGTTTTGGAAAATAAAGAAATTATTAGACTAGGCGATACACAAGTAAAAAAAGTTGACGTGAGAATTATTACAGCAACAAATAAAGATCTTCAGCAATTAGTAAAAGAGGGTATTTTTAGAGAAGATCTTTTTTATAGACTAAATGTATTTCCAATTAAGATTCCGCCTCTGCGAGATAGAAGAACAGACATTCCTCTTCTTGCAAAAGATTTTGTTAAACGTAATTCCACTATTGATAATATCAGCATAGATAGTTCTGCTATAAAGAAAATGGAAGCTTATCATTGGCCGGGTAATGTGAGACAATTAATTAATGTTATGCAGAGAGCAATGATTCTTTGTGATGGTTCCAGGATAACTAGTGACCACATTATAGTTGAAGATGAAGATTCCATAAAAGATTTTAACGGCACTCTGAAAGAATATGAAATAAGATTATTGAAAGAACGTTTAAAACAGTTTGACGGAAACCGTACTTTAACGGCAGAATCTTTGGATGTTTCTGTTAGATGGGTTCAACTAAAATTAAAAGAAATCGATGAGTAATAGTTGACTGAAATAACTTCGGAAATATTGTTTGAGAAGTTTGAGCTAATAGAATGTTTTAAGAAGGACGAACATGCCAGCGTCTATTTAGCAAATCATATTTATCTCGGTAAGAGAATCATCTTAAAAGTACTTAACACAAAAACAATTTTTGATGAAGCGAAAATAGAACGGTTCAAAAGAGAAGCAAAAATTCTTGCCAAGCTTGAAGACCCGAATATTATAAAAGTATTAGACTTCGGCACTTTTAATGAATTTTTCTATATCTCTTTTGAATATTTTGAAAGCAGAAATCTACGCGCGTATATAAAAGACAAATCTCTTTCTCTTGAAGATAAAAGGCAATTGGTAATTCAGTTGTTTCACGGGTTAAGTTATGCTCATCAAAATCAAATTATTCATCGCGATATAAAACCTGAGAATATTCTTGTCAATGAAAAATCAGAATTGAAAATTGGCGATTTTGGATTAGCTCTTGGACTTAATGACAGTTTTGTTACGAGCCAGTATTCAATTGTGGGCACACCATGTTATATGTCCCCCGAACAAGTTCAGGGGGGTAAGCTAACTATTCAAAGCGATCTTTTTTCTGCAGGAATAGTTGCCCTTGAATTATTTACTGGAAAAAATCCTTTCCTGGGAGATGATGTAAACAAAACCATAAGTAATCTAATCAACTATAATGAAGATGTTGTAGAAGCTTATCTAATTACCTTGCCGGAAGAACTGCAGAACATTATAAGAAAACTTCTATCAAAAAGACCCGATAGAAGATATAATAATGCAGAAGATGTATTGAAAGATTTGCGGGTTCCGCTCAGCGAGATAAAGACTAATCCCTTCTCGGTTTTTAAAAACAGAAGAATAGTATTTTCAGTTGCGGCTTTAGTTCTGATTATTCTCGTGGGATTTTTTATCTTTTCGTCCGGATAGACAAGTATGATTAAAGATGACTTTACTTTATCGAAGGGGGATGAAGACAAGACATCTTTCAACGAAACAATATCAAGTCAAGATGATTTAGTAACTGATCAAACAACACCTTTGGAAGAAACTAATAATGAAAGTTTTATACCAATGGAAAGCACAGAACGAATTAATGAAATAGAAAATATATCTGATCTTAGAGAGCAGCTCTCCGAATCTTCCACGTCAATATCTTTTGGCAATTTATTCGTCGAATGTATTCCATGGGCGCATATTTACTTGGATGATAGAAGGCTTGAAACTACGCCAATATCGGAAGCAATTGATTTAAGAGCCGGTAAATACAATATAAAATTAGTTCATCCTGATTTTCCGGAATATCACCAGCTAGTTGAAATCAAACCAAATCAAACAACTAATATTATTATTAATTTAGATACTCTTCATGGTTACTTCACATGTGATGTATTTCCCTGGGGTGATGTTTATTTAGATGATAATTTCCTTGGACAAACACCTTTTGGTGAACCAATTAAACTTGCTCCCGGGAGTCATATTATTACAATTAAAAATCCCAATTTTCCCGAATTAGTTGAAAGTATAAAAATAACAAAGAGAGATACTTTAATACTTCGATATAATCTTAATGACACTTTACAGAATAAACTAGGATCAAACAATTAAATCAATGGTATGGTTGTTGTGATATTAGAGACCAAATAGAATGAAAATTATAATTAATAAAATATTGTTTTACATTTTTTTCTTGTACACGATACTTAATGCCGGCGAACCTTCATGGCAAATTACCGGGGAAATGAAATATCCGGTTTCAGGTTCCGTAGCAGTTGTTCAGGATTCTTCAATTTATGTTATTGGGGGTTACTCTGATTCTTTACAAGCAAATGTAAGGTGGATTCAGCAATTCGATCCTGTATCCGGTCAGTGGTCAATTGTCGCTAGAATGATCGAAAGACGTTATGGGTTTTTTGCTGGTATTTATAATAATAAACTGTACATATATGGCGGTATAAACGAAGTAAATGAAAATTCTTTTTTGTTGGAAGAGTGGGATTTTACAAGTAGCACCACATCTATCTTCGCGACAAACGAATTATTCGACCGAGTTTTTCCGACAGGCGAAATACACAACGATAATTTATTAATGATAGGAGGTTATGCTGCATCCAGAGGCTCATTTGCTGCTTTACCTTATATCACCGATTATAATTTTCAAACATTTCAAATCACATCGATTGACGATACAACATATGTCTCTAATCAACTTCCGATTCAGCAAATGTCAACCAAAGTAGAGAACAAACTATTTGTTTTCGGCGGAGCTTTTAACGGAGTCTTGCAGAGCATAGACGTAATTGATATGGATAATTTTTATTCAACACAAATTGAAAATCGCCTTATTTCTCCCAGAGCAGGCGGTGTTGCTATGTATTCGGCATATTCGGATAAAATATTTTTAATTGGTGGTTATAACGAAACCACACCGGCAATCAACTCTACCGAGGTAATTTCCGGTTTTGATATTGAGTTAATGATATCTCAAGGACCCTCCCTGAACCACCCCAGGAGGAATTTATCGGCAGTTGTTTTTAATGATAGAATTTTTGTATTTGGTGGCGAAAATGCGAATGGAAAAGTCATTGATATTATAGAAGAATTACAAACCGAACCGGTAAGCGTTGTTTCAGACGAGATTTTAAACTATGAATATCAACTGCATCAAAATTATCCCAATCCATTCAACCCAGCCACCAACATTTCCTTTTCGCTTTCAAAAGGAGCTTATGTACAAGTTGATATATTCAATTCGCTTGGACAAAAAATCAATTCAATTTTTGAAGGTTATGCACAACCCGGCACACATGTTTTGAGGTGGACGGGGCAAGATTTTTCAGGTTCAACATTACCAACAGGAATTTATTTTTATCGTCTCAAAACCAAATCTAATTTTATCACAAAAAAAATGTTGCTGCTAAAGTAAATGCATAAACTCTTCTTAATTTTTTACATATTAATTGTAGTACAAGTAACTTGTGCACAAGAGAATTCACTGCAAGAATTGCAAAACAGATACACTGCTTTTGAATATAGAGAAGTAATAAAAATTGCTGATCAACTACTATCATTAAATAATTTTACGGTAGAAGAAACAACTCAAATTTATGAATTAAAGGGATTGGCACATTTTGCTATTGGGGAAGAAGGAGCCGCAAGAGAGGCGTTCGAATTATTGTTAAATATTAACTCAAATTATACTATGGACCAAAGACGGATATCACCCAAAATTGTAAGTTTTTTTAACGAGATTAAAATTTCATTCCTGGATGGCAGAGAACAACAAAGACCAATTTTGGATTCATTGAGGGTATTTAAGGAGAGTTTGATTTTGCAACAAGAGAATTACAAATATGCGGTTATTAAAAATTTATTTGTCCCGGGCTGGGGACAATTTCAGTTGAATAATCCAACGAAAGGATATATCTATAGTATTTTGAGTATTACATCTATAACTTCTGCAATAGTTTATATAATAAAAACAAATGATAAGCAAAGAGCATATCTAAATGAGGCAAACAAAGTATTAATACCATCTAAATATGATGAATATAATTCGTCTTATAAAATCAGAAACTTATTAATTGCCGGAGCAGCAATGGTTTGGCTAGCAAGTCAGATAGACATATTATTTTTTACGGAGATCAATTCTCTCCCCACCTCGAACCGTGGCTTAACAAATTTTACAATTCCCCAAGATTTACGAATAGGCTTATCAATTCCGCTGAATTAGTATGCAAATAATTCACCCCATGCGAAAAATATTCGCACCAAAACATTAAAATCATTAGAATTTATCTCAAATTTGCGTGGCATTAATTTTGGTTATAGTTATCGGGTATCGAATTTGATGCGGCTAATAATATTCCATATCACAAGTAAATTCGGTAAGATTTTTTGTAGTTCTTGTTCTTAAAAATACTGTTACAAACTATTGCACCAATTGAAAGTGGTTGGGTATAATTTACCAAATCACATTCGTCTCAAATAATAAATCTGATAGTTTATTATTACTCGTGGAGCAGCAGGTAGAAAATATACTGGTTTATTTTTACCTGCAGGTGAGTACCGTGTTGTTAACAAAGATTATAAACAACAAAGCTGCATCCGGTATTGACTTTTACTTGCTGCGTTTAACTATTCTATTTTTTGTTGGGGAAATGGTTTTACGGTGAAATCATTTTCCTGACTCCGGTTTGGGGAAGAACTTATTCCGGTTAAGTTCTTCCCTTTTTTATTTTAAATTTCTTCTTCAAATTTATTTTACTTCGTGTTTAGTCACCTAAAAACCGCAAGAAAAACTTCTTCTTTTTCATTAAAAATTGTTAAGTGCTTGCTGAAGCCAAATGATTGTTTTTCTAAACAAAAATTGATTTATTTCTCTATTTAAGATATGTTTGAGAATTATTAATTTTTATGACAAGCATAACACTACTATGGATAATTAATGGACTTTAAAAGCAAAGAATACGGAAAGGTTGTCGTTGTTACTGTTTACCTAACTAGAGCTACTCTTCAATATGCGGTTGATTTTAAAGATTTTGTTTTAAGATTATTAAATGAAGAAAATAAGAATATTGTAGTCGATCTAAGTATGTGTGAATATTTAGACTCAACTTTTTTGGGTTCTTTAGTTAGTAGTCTTAAAAAGACCGTTGCTTCCGGAGGTGATTTGAAGCTTGTTTATAGTAACGAGTTATCTTCCTTAATTTTTGAAATGACGAGCATGAATAAAGTTTTTGAAGTTCATAAAGATCTTGAAGAAGCTATCTCCAGCTTTAACTTAAACGAAGCAGATGATGAATCTTCCGGGGGATTGAACTGGCAATAATTTTTATGCGGGAACTATCTTATAAACTTTATCCCGTGGTCTTACAGCGGTATCACATTTAAATGTAATTTCTTCACCCTTTTTTCCTTCGCCCACTTTTATCTCGTCTTTCATCATTGATTCCAATTTCATTTCTACTACACCCGTATTGTTTCCGATTATATATATTGAATCATTTATTCTAAGATCACCGGCTTCAAGTTTTACGTGAACAACGGAAGGTTCTTTAAAATAATTAAGAACTTTGCCGACATATGTTTTCTTAGTAACAGCAACACTTCCATACTTTGATGCATAATCTTCATGACCCGGTTGACCGAAATAAAATCCGTTTGAAAAACCACGGTTGTAAACTTTTGCCAATTCTTCTTTTAGTCCTTTTTTTATTTCGTCGGAAAGTTTTTCTTCAAAATAAAGATCGATAGCTTTGCGGTATGTTGATACAACCTTCGTAATGTATTCCGGACTTCTCTTCCGCCCTTCTATTTTAAATGAATCAATCTTTAGTTCAATTAACTTATCAATAAATTCAATTGTACAGAGATCTTTTGGGGAGAGAATATAGTCTTCGCCAATTATAAATTCACTTTGATCTTCTCGGTCTTTAATTTCATATTCTCTTCTGCATGGTTGAATGCACTCTCCGCGATTAGCGCTTGCACCAAAACTATAATGACTTAGTAAACATCGTCCGCTAATTGCAAGGCACATAGCACCATGTATAAATATTTCTATTTCAATATCACAGTTTTGTTTTATTTCTTCTATCATTTCGAGTGTGCATTCGCGAGCGAGAACAATTCTTTTAGCACCGATATTTTTATAAAAATTAGCGGCAGCCGAATTTGATATTGAGGCTTGAGTTGAAATACAGAAGGGTAATTTTTTTTCAATACATTTTTGTATTACCGCCATATCCCAACAAATAATCATATCTATTTTTGAATCTTTAGCCTTCTCTAAAATTACATCCAAAAGATTTAATTCGGTTTCATAGACTATACTGTTTACGGTAAGATGTACATCAACTTTTTTGTCGTGACAATGGTGAACAATTTCACCGAGTTCAGAAAGTTTGAAATTCTTTGCCTTTGCGCGCATGTTCAGGGATTCAATGCCTAAGTAAACAGCATTGCAACCCGCATTAATTGCCGCATTTAAAGTCGCCCAATCTGATGCAGGCGCTAGTAATTCTGGTTTTTTGATTAATGTATTCATAATGATGCGTAAAGATAAGAAACTAAGTACAAATTTATTTTTTCAAGATATACAAAAGAATAGAGATGAATTGTGTGTAAAGAATTTCTTATCTTTATTAGATAATTTCACAAGAATCATAAGTTATTCGGTGGAACAAATACTTACACAAAACTTGCTCGATGTTGATATTCCAATAATAATTACCGCACAAAACGGAGAATTGTTGTTTAGCAACAATACGGCTAATTCTTTGTTTGGATTAACAGCCGGCAAAACACAAAACTCATTTACTAAAAAAATAAAATTTACCGATCATGGAGGAAAAGAACTTACTTCCGATCAACTTCCTTTTCTTCGTGCATTTAATGAAAAACAATCCGTTACCGATTGCAAATTAAAATTTACCGATAGCAACGGAAATTCATTCTGGTTCAAGTCAAACTCAATTTACATTAGTTCTGTTAACGAAGAGTCTGAAAAAGTTGTAACGACCTTTTGGGACATAACTGATAAGATGCAGGTTGAGGACTGGTTTAAAGAAACCGCTCAAAATATTGGCTCGGTTTTATATTCGGCAAATGCCGATGGAACAAAGTATAATTATATTTCTGACGCGGCATCTAGAATTTTCGGTTATAACAGCGATGATATTCAATCAAGCAAAATACTTTTAATAAGAAAGATAAGCCCCGAGTATTTACAGTTCTTTAAAAATTTTATTGAAAAACTGCAAAGAGGGGAGAATGCTGTTGTTGAATATAAAATAAAAGACGGTCGAGGTGACTTGCTATTTGTCAGACATACAGGCTTCCCGATAATCGAAAACAAAAAGATTGTTCGCATTGTTGGATCGATTACTAATGTAACCGACGAAATTGAATATCGAAACAAACTTGAAAAATCAGAAGAGCGGTTTAGATTATTAATAGAAACTGCCGAAGATTTGATTTTTACTTTGGATAGCAACGGTTATTTTGTTACGGTAAATACATTAGGGGCAAGAACACTTGGATATACGCCCGAAGAGCTAGTTGGGAAACATTTTCTTGAATTTGTTGATGAAGACAACAAGTCGAATATTGCAATTGCTTTTCAAGAAATTTTAAACCGTGAGGAAATGACATCATTCGAAGTTCGCTTCATCGATAAGTTTGAAGAGATACTTACATTTGAAATCAACGCAAGAAATCTCAAATCAAATCACGAAACAATAGGTTTAATTGGACTAGGACGAAATATTTCAGAGAGAATTAAAAACGAATCTAAGCTGAAAGAATTAAATGCGAAATTGATTGAAGCAAACAGAATGATATCAATTGAACAAGATAGATCGAGACAACAGATAACTGTGCTTGAAGAATTAAACAAGTTAAAGAATGAATTTATTTCCAATATCTCGCACGAACTGCGAACTCCGTTAGCTTCAATTGTCGGTTTTGCAGAAACAATAGTTACCGACAAAGACCTTCCGAGAGAAATGGTTGAGGAATTCAGCGGAATAATTTTATCCGAAGGAAAACGATTAGCTCGTTTAATAAATGATATTCTAGATTTTTCAAAATTGGAAACAGATAAAAACGCGCTTGAAAAATCTAATTTCGATATTATAGTATTGCTTAACGAACTTGTTGATAAATGGAAAAAAATTGCCGAAGATGAAGGGTTAACATTTTCATCGGAAATTCCCGAATCGGAAATAATCATAAATGCGGACAAGGAAAGAATACACAAAGCGATAAACAATCTTCTTTCAAATGCCGTTAAGTTTACAAACAAAGGCGGAAGAATTACGTTGATGGCAAGAGACTTTTTGAAAGAAGTTGAAATTATTATTAGTGATACAGGGGTTGGTATTCCAAAAGTCGATATACCAAAACTTTTTCAAAAATTTAGCAAGGTTGGTAAAACGAGCACGCAGATACCGGGAGCAGGCTTCGGTTTAACTACAGTAAAACAAATTGTTGATTTACACGAAGGATTGATAAAGGTATCAAGCGAACTTAATAAGGGATCAACATTTATTATTAAACTTCCCAAAAGCAGCCGGAGGTAGTGATTGAACAAGCTTATTTTTATTGTGGATGATGAAGAATCTATCTTAAAACTTCTAACACATTGGGTAAAAAGTAAATGGGGATACAATGTAAAAACATTTACTAAAGGAAACGATGCGCTCAATGCTTTATCGGAAAATCCTAGTTTGATTTTACTTGATATAATGCTTCCCGATATAAACGGAAACGAAGTCTTGAAAAAAATCAAATCCCGCAATGAAAATCTTCCTGTTATTATGCTTTCCGCACAGGGCAGCGTAGAAGTAGCGATTGAATCGATTAGATTCGGAGCGTTTGACTATTTTCCTAAACCAATTGATCAAAATAGACTCGAGCCGGCTATAAAAAATGCTATAAGAAATTTTGAATTACAGCAAAGAGTAAATGAACTTCAAGACAATCTTCAAAAAGAATATAGTTTCGATAATATTATTTCTTCCGATAATAGTATGCAGAAAGTATTTCGGCTTGTTTCAAAGGTGCTGGATAACGATATAACAGTGTTAATACAAGGTGAATCGGGTACCGGGAAAGAGCTTGTTGCAAGAGCAATACATTATAACGGAACAAGAAAAGAAAAACCGTTTATTGTCGTTAATTGTGCATCAATACCGCGCGAACTTCTTGAAAGCGAATTGTTCGGGCATGAGAAAGGGGCTTTTACCGGTGCTCATCAAAGAAAAATCGGCAAGTTTGAACTTGGCAACGGAGGCACTCTATTTCTTGATGAAATAGGTGAAATGGAAATGTCTTTGCAAGCCAAGATACTGCGGGTTATTCAACAAAAGGAATTTGAACGTGTTGGAGGAACAGAAGTAATTAAAACCGATGTTAGAATTCTTTCGGCAACGAACCGCGATCTTAAAGAAGCAGTAGATAATAAAGAATTTCGTGAAGACCTATATTATAGATTAAGTTCTTTCCCGATCATCATTCCTCCTTTAAGAGATAGAAGAGGTGATATAATAATTCTTATGGATCATTTTATAAATAAGTTTAATGCAAAATTGGGTAAACAGGTAAAAGGATTTACAAAAAGTGCTTTAAAATATCTTTACGATTATGATTGGCCGGGCAATATAAGAGAACTTGAAAATCTTGTTGAAAGGTGCATTATCCTAACGGATCAAGAAGAAATTGATCACAGTTTACTTCCCTCACAAATGATAAATAAAAATGAATCGGCTGCACTAAGTTCAAATAATGCCCCTCTCTTTGGTGAAGACTCGCCGGTTATTCCTTTTGAAAGATTAAAAGAAGAAGCAATAAAACATGCTATTCAAGTTACAAGCGGGAATATTGTTGAAGCTGCAAAAAAATTAAATATCGGAAGAGCTACACTATACAGATTAATGGATAAATACAAGATTGAAGCTAACAGATAAAACTATACGGTGGATAAATGATAATAGAAGAACGAATTGGTGATGTTGTTGTAGAAATCATAAATGTGGAGCGGGCTTCGGTTAATGAAGCCGATCAACTCAAAGCAAAACTAGTTGATGCGATTGATGACGGGTACAAAAAAATTATAATTGATTTATCCGAATGTGATTTTGTCGATTCATCCTTTTTAGGCGTTCTTGTCAATTCTCTCAAAAAAGTTGTTAAGTTAGAAGGAGATTTGAAATTGGTCGGCTTTAGACCCGCTGTGCGATCTATGTTTGAACTTACTAGACTCTTTAGAGTTTTTGAGTCATTCAGTAACTTGCAAGAAGCTGTTAAAAGTTATACTCACTAGAGAATTATAATGACCGAAGAATATCAAATACTTTTGGTTGAAGATGAAGTAAATGTTGCAAAATTATTTTCATATAATCTTCAAAAAGCCGGACTTAAATGTGAAATAGCCGTCAATGGTGAAGAAGGTTACAAGAAAGTTCTTGAACTTAATCCGGACATTATCATTAGCGATATAATGATGCCCGTAATGAATGGATTTGAGTTCAGAAGAAAATTGTTGGATCATCCCGAACTAAAAAAAATTCCGTTTGTATTCTTGACCGCAAAGGGAGAAGACGATGATATTTTGGAAGGATATGAACTCGATATAGAAGATTACATCATTAAAACATCTACACCGCGGGTAGTAATTGCTAAAGTGCGGGCAATTATTCAAAGCAAAAAGAAAGAGCGTGCTAAAACCGTTGAGGAGGTTCAAAAAGCAGCCGGCTCTATGGGTGCTAAAGTTGTTCCTTCGGAATTCCCAAAATTTGAAGGGTATGAAATTAAGCACTGGCACGTTCCGTTTGAAGAAACTCCCGGC
>CAYLVF010000003.1:18698-23414 GCA_964387045.1 uncultured Melioribacter sp.
ATTATGTAAATGTTAATGATGATTATTTGGTTGCTGTACTTGGAGATGTAATGGGTAAAAAGTGGGGGGCATGGTATTTTGCGGTTGCTTATGCGGGTTATGTAAGAAGTGCAATCCGTTTTGCTATTGAATCAACGGGGGCAATTAAAGCCGGAGAAATTGTTCAGAGCGTTAATAAATCTATTTTTAAAGATGAAAGACTTTCCGATGTGTTTGTTACTCTTTCAATTATTCTTCTAAATAAAAAAGAAAGAACAGCACACTACAGCGGTGCAGGGGATCTTCCCATATTCGTCTCCAAAAAGCAAGAAGTTGAAGTAATAAAATCAAATGGTCTTTTACTTGGGTTCAATGAAGTTGGAGATTATCAAGATATTACTATTGAATTACAGCAAGGTGAATCTATTTATGTGATTTCGGACGGCATTCTAGAATCGAGAAATCCAAGTACCGGCGAGCAGTTCGGAAAAGAGAGATTAATTGACGCAATAAAAAGAACCAAACCCACTGATGACCCTGTCGATAAAATTAAACAAACTTTTTCCGAGTTTACTTCCGGTAAATACGAAGATGATGTAAGTCTTCTTTGTATTAGAGGTGTTTCTATCTAACTATAAAAAGCTTTCAGCCTAGTTTTAAGATATTCAAAATGTTCTTTTGAAACTGTTACCTCTCTGTACATTTCTAGGATTTTTTTCTCAGTTAGTTTTTCTAGATCTTCTTCCCGCGGTAGTATAATAAAACCACTCATGTCAACAGCAGCCGGGCTTACAATAATCATACTGCTTTCTTTCTTAAAGTAAAAATCTGGTCTGTGTTTTTTTCTTAAAAATATAATGAGTTTCCATTTTTTGTTGTCATATATGCAAAGTAAATTCATTAACGGCTCATTATCTTTTGTGCTGAATGTTTTCATAACATTATAAATAATTGAAAAGCCGTTTAGTATTTCAACTGAATCGTTGGATTCAATCGTAAGAATATTTCTGTTTGTAATTTCGAAACATTTAATCGAAATTCTTTTTCTGTCAATTGAAAACGAAGCTTGATTAGCAGTCTTCTCATCAATTTGCCGAATAATAGGGAAGGATTCCTTATTCCCCATTTGAAAATGTAAATGATGAGGAATCGATGCACCGCAAGCGGGCCCATTATAGAACACAATAAATTCTTCGCTTACATCACGGCTGATAAGAAGCAAATCATTCAAGTAATATAAAATTGATTGAGGAATATGCTTGCTCTTAACAATTGTGAAATGCTCTTTAAATATTGGAAAGGGATTAATGAGAAAGTTGTATTCTTTGTAATACTTAATAAAACGTTGCTTATCCGGAAGATTTGATTCACACAAAATACATTCATTTGAAGAAAGTCTTTTGTTCACATCCGCAGTGGTTGAACTAATTCTTTTGGGATTAACTTGCAGCATAACCGAAGTTCCGTCAATCACAACTTCTTTTGTAATTGCAGAAGATAAATTGGAATAATTTTCCGCGGCAACATTCCAATGCTCTATCTGATAATCAAATAAAGCTTGGATTCTATCTAAAAGCGTATTGCCCTTTAGATATTTTTCTATTTCTGATTCTGTTAATAATTGGTTCTTCATCGGTTGTTCATTTTTTTGCGGGCTGCAATTTCCAAAGTTCTTATTTTATCTTTATAAAAATTATTTTGATTTACTTTTTCGATAGGTAAATTGGAATCAGTATTCCCTTCCCATCTTCTGCAGAAATATATTGAATCGTAAATTCTTCCAATTTTATATCGTCTCGAAATTGCTAGCGATACTGCATAATCCTCGCCGTAGCTTGTATCGGGAAATAGAATCTCTCTTAAAACGGGTGTGTAAAAAGCACGGGGAGCACCAAGTCCGTTAATACGAATTGCATTATTCATTCCGTTATCATCCGTCCATTCTTTGTGGTCAATTAATCCCGGCTGAAGCAGATTAAGATTAAAGTCGGTCATTGTGTAGCTTCCTATAACCATGGCACATTTATCTTCATAAAACTTATCAATTATTCTTTCTAGTGTAATATTAGCTGAATAAAGATCATCACTGTCTAGTTGTATTGCAAACAAACCGCAATTATTATTTTGAATTGCTAAATTCCAACACCCGCCGATATTTAATGTTTTTGAATTAGGAATGAGGTGAATAATTCTATCATGCTTTGAGGCATATTCTTCAATGAGTTCAGTTGTTCCATCAGTGGAATGATTATCTACAATAATAATATTAAAATCATATTTTGATTTTTGATTAACCGCGGATTCAATTGCATCTAAAATGGTTTTTGCTCTATTCTTAACGGGTATTACTACAGATGCAGTAACCGGGAATTTTTCTTTACCAAAACTATTGATTTCACTGCCCGGCAGAATGAAAGCGTCAATTCGCTTCAGATGCTCGGTAACCGCAGCTTCCATTTCTAACTGTGTTGAACGATTTTTAGGATCGACATAATCAAATTGTTTTTCACCGGATTCTCGCAGATCAATTTCTTCATGTGTGTATAAAGTTTCAGAAAGATGAACCAAGTCATATTTTTCTGAAATTCTTAATCGCATATCATACAGAGCGGCATATTCATAGTCATTTGTGGGAATGTTTTCTCTGAGTACATCGGTGCGAATTAATATCACTTTTCCAAAATCGAAATCGTCTCTTATACTTCCAAGCTGATAATCGATTAATGGATGATTTGTGGAATAGTCATTTCTTAACTCGGAATAATCACTATAAACAAAAACCGAATCGGTATCTTCCGCTAAGTTTACAAGTCGTTCAATCGAATTGTTGTGTAATTCAATTTTCTCTTCGGAAAGAATTAAAAGTGAATATTTTGAAGAGGCACGCTCTGCAATTAGTTTTAATGCATTAGTATTGAATAGATTGTGTATCTCTATATGTTTGAAAATCATTTCTTGTAATGATGGAATCTCATTACCAAACACATGTATATTATTAACAAATTTGTTGTTGGATAAATAATCCAATATCCCGGTAGATTTGGATATGGTTTGGGTTGATAAGAATACATCTACTTTTTTCATAAGCACAATTTATTTTTCATCAATAATCTAATTTATTAAAATATTTAGAACAAGGGGAGTGCGTTTGAAGAAGTGTTTGATAAATTTTGGAAAACCTTAATTGTTTATAGAAATAAAATCATTATATACAACAGCAACTTATTGTATTGGTTATACTAAATTAGTCTGGGTTAATTAATTCATAAAAAAAAGCCCGCACAATATTGGCGGGCTTAGAGTATGAATATTTTTTGCGAAATTATCTTTCTTCAATAGCGTCAACCGCACAAACTTCAACGCATGATTTGCACTCGTCGCAGAGTTCGGGCACTATGAAAGTATGATCGTCTGAAAGGGGAGCTTTCATTTCACTATTTAATTCATATTGTTCGCCGGCTTGATAAATTGCTTTTTGTTCACATTCGTCAACGCAAGCCGAACAGTCTATGCATTCTTCGGTAATGTACATCATTGCAACAACTCCTATCGATATTAAAGGAAAAATTTACAATACTAAGTTAAAAAGGGGAAAATAAAATAACAAGAGTAAATCATCTTAAAATCAAGATAATGCTCATTATCGCTAAAAAAATGAGAATTAGCTTGCGATAACGCCTTGTTGAAATTTTGGGGAATACCGAAATACCCAAAAACAAACCGCTGATTAAAAACGGAAAGGCAAGGGCGGCTTTATGGAGTACTTCGACGGTGGTTACCCCACTGATTGCATGTGAGGTTACAATAAGAGTGGATGCAACAATAAAGAAACCGGTTATCATCGCTTTCTGTTTAAATTTATTCCAATCTTTCAAGTAAAAATATACTAGTACCGGTGGTGCGTTTGTGTTAAACGCTCCGCCAAGTATACCGGAGACAAAGCCAAAAAGAATTCCCCATCTTTTGTGAATATCGAACGGTTTGATGAAATGGGTTGTATTCAGCAGTACAAAAATGAGGATAATTACCGCAAGTATTTTGAGTATTATTTCCGGGGCAGCTTTTGAAAGAAATATTGCGCCGATAGGTATACCGATTACCGAACCAACAATCAATAATTTTAGCTCAGAAAAATTTATAAATGATTTTAATTTATATGTAAGAATTATATTTATGACAAATCCGCAAATTGCAGCAATTGGGATTGCCTCTTTAACATCAAGTATTAAGCTTAAAAGAGGAATTGAGGTTAGCGCAAAACCAAATCCGGAAAAACCTTGGTTAAATGATGCAAGAAAAATTATTATCCCTATTAAAAATATTTCAAGAAGCAAAACGGAATCTTTATTATGGAACAAATATTTTATTGAGCAAATTTACAAATAATCTATTTGACGAAGTTCATCTTCCTTGTTAATTGTTTGTTATTGTATCGAAGCTGATATATATAAATACCGCTAGCAAGATTTTCTCCTGAAAAATTAACAGCATAATTTCCTGCCGGTTGATATTTATTTACAAGTGTTTCTACTGTCTGCCCCAAAGCATCAAATACTTTTAAACTTACATATCCATTCGCCGGAATACTGTACTCAATTTTAGTAGATGGATTAAACGGATTCGGGTAGTTCTGCTTTAGTAAAAAATCGTTCTTCAAATAATTTTCTTCAATTGAAGTAATAGGTTCATTTAACAATTTGCTTTCGAACACACCACTGCCGTGAGTAGCTAAACGCA
>CAYLVF010000004.1:0-2730 GCA_964387045.1 uncultured Melioribacter sp.
GTATCTTGAAATGTCTAAGTACAGAATTTACTCTGACGATAAAGAAATCAAATCTGCAGTGCTGTCTCGTTCAATAAATTTATTTGCAGAAATGATGAAACTTCTTCACCCGATGATGCCGTATATTACTGAAGAAATTTGGCAGTTGCTTGATGAAAGAAAAGATGGTGAAAGTATTTCTACTTCAAGATTTCCTAATGAAGATGAAAGCAAAATTGATAAATCCGCAGAAGAAGAAATTGAATTTATGCAGAGTGTTGTTACTGCAATTAGAAACATTCGCGGTGAAATGAATATTCCGCCGTCAAAGCAAATAGATGTTTATTTGAAAGCGGCTAAGATAACCGAAGTTCAAAAAAGATACATTCAATCATTGGTAAGGGTTGAGAACTTAACTGTTGCTGCAGATCTGGAGAAACCGAAAGCAAGTGCTTCGTCTGTTGTTAAGGGTTGCGATATTTACATTCCTCTTGAAGGATTGATTGAGCTTGATGTTGAAAGACAAAGATTAGAAAAAGAAATCAACCGTTTGGAAGGTTTAGTAAACACTGTTACAAAAAAACTTTCCAACGAAAAATTTGTAAATAATGCACCCGCTGATGTAGTAGAAAAAGAAAAAACGAAACAGCATGATTGGGCGGAATCGATAGAGAAGCTTAAGAAGATTTTGGTTGATTTGAAGTAAGGATTTGATTTATCAATTCTTTGCAGGATAAATATTATTCCAGTTGATCAGAGAATTCTTATCACCTTCTTTATAAAATTGACCGGGACTAAATGTCCCGGTCCAAATAATATTTATTATTTAAGCAAACTCATCTTCATTGATTTCACAAAATTTCCGGCTTTGATTTGATATATATATACCCCCGAACTAAGATTCGAAGCATCAAAATCTATTGAATAAGAACCGGCTTCTTTTTTCTCATTTAAGAGTGTTGCTATTTTCTCACCGAGTATATTATAAATACTTAATGTTACGACCGATGCTTCAGGCAGTGTGTAATTAATTGTTGTAGTCGGGTTAAATGGATTTGGGTAATTTTGCATTAACTCAAAAGTCAAGGGCATATTTTCAATAGTGGTTAAGTTTGAAGATTTAGGTAATTGAGTTTGGTTCCATACATCATGAGTTCTGGTAATTATAGTCGCGAACTCACCCCTTTTAACATTGTTGTTTGGTCTGAATTCAGCATGTAACGTTGGTGTTAAATCAAAAGGACCTTGTTCCAGTGAGAAGTAAACATTTATCAAGTTCAACATTAATGCTAATTGCACGTGCTTTTTAAATTGGGCAGGAATTTCATTTGCGTCATCAATTGGGATATCTTCGCCTGAATATCTCACGGTAATATTACCGTCAAGTTGACTAGCCGCTTCTTGTAACCCGAGTGCTTGAATAAGAGAGTATGCTACTTCATAACGCTTTACTTTATCGTTTGGTGAGAACGTATTGCTGCTTTTGGGTAGTATAATTGGTTCTTGACTCCAAAATCTATCTTTAAGAGCTGTCCCAGGTTTTGTTATGGATTCGACAATCAATTTCTGGCTAACACTTATATCACTATAAGTTGTAAAGTTATTAAAAGGCAGGTATTGTCTTACTGCTTGTCCCATAATCAAGTAATCTGCAAATTCGTATCTGGTTAAATCTCTATCAGGTCGAAATTTCCCATTCGAATAACCATCAACCAATCTTTTACCAACCGCCAATTTTATCGAAGCTTCAGCAGCGTGATTAGTTATATCATTAAGTCCTGTGTATCCAAGAACTTTTACATGTTTTATGTAACCTTCGATGGTTTCAGGAAATCCGATTAGTGTAACATCATCAAGATTATATAATGATGAGTATTTAACTGTCCACGTTCCGGGCATTGGATCGGCAACTACCACCCCTCTATCATGGTAAAGTGTGAAAGCTACATATATTCCCGAATCATATTCGGTTCCATCTGGAGCAATTAAAACGACCTCAATAGGATTCCCTTCTTCTCCGGTGATTCCACTTACATAGGATACAACTTCAATAATGCTTGTATTTTCTAAAACTTCAAAAGTAGCGCTATTTCCTGAACTTGATAATAAAATAACAGGGTTGAAATCGATTACAAATGGATCACGCCAAATTTCGAGTTCAACATTACTATTATAATTTCGTAGATGATTTACTGTAGAGCCATAGTTGGAATTTCCGAATACATAATCGACTGCGGCATAAGCATTAACATAACCGGCACCAACTTCCCAAGTTTCGTAACCCGGCATATTTGTAGCGGTTTTTTGAAGTATTTCTTTTATTTCCATCGGTTTCAAACTTGGATCAATTTCGAGTAAGAGAGCACATATCCCGGCAATATGAGGTGATGACATTGAAGTACCGCTCATAGTTGTATAGAATGGAATGTGAGCCGGATCGAGTTCGCTGTCGGCCGGAGCACCTAAAACAGGAACCGGTGAAATTGCTCGAGTTGAGACTACGTCATCACCCGGTGCTGTTATTGTAGGTCTATTTTCATATGTCCAAGTTTGTCCCTCTTTTGTAAAGGTAAACGATTCATCGTTTATACCGCGCGAAGAAAAATCAGTTAACCCACCGAAAGGATTTCCCGCAGCAACAGTTATAACCCAAGGAGCCGCATAAGGTGTATTTGTTCCTTCAATTGGGCCAGAATTGCCGGCTGAAAACACAACCACCATTCCCTTTTTGTGTGCCTTATATGATGCAAT
>CAYLVF010000004.1:2740-23191 GCA_964387045.1 uncultured Melioribacter sp.
GCAATGTTTATAGGATGGTCCGGATTAAAAGAACCTGATGAACCCCATGAGTTGTTTATAATTCGAATGCCATATTGAATCTGGTGAGTTAATGCATAATCAAAACCCCCAAGTGCATCAAGAACAAAAAGTACAGCACCGGAGCCATAACCTATTATATCAACACCCGGTGCAACTCCTTCATATTTTCCGGCTGACTTTACGCCCGTACCACCAATTGTTCCCGCAACGTGAGTACCGTGACCAGAGTTATTATCTGTCGTTGGGATATCTTGTAAATAAACAATTGGAAGAATATTACCGGCTGGAGAGAGATCGTTGTATGCAGCCGGATTTGTTGAACCCATTGCATTTTGAATTACCTTTTGTCCAAATATTAAATCATCATGAGTAGCATCAATACCACTATCATGAACAAGAACACCTACTCCTTTACCTGAAACCGGGAATCCATTATTTGCCGAAGTCATTTGTAGGTTTTCTCTAAGCTGATCAACACCCGTTATTCCCCGGCTATTATTATTATGATATTCTAACTGTCTGTTGAAGTATAGCGAATGTATATCTGGGTTCGATGCTAAACTTAAAATTTGCTCCGGTGTGGCAATTATACCAGCCATCGGTAAAGATTGAAAAGAATACCCAAGTGAAATTCCATTTTCACTTAATATATTCAGTTGTTGTTCCGATGGTGGTCCATCACCATTAAATGTTACCACTACTTCTAATGATGTTTCACCTGAGTTAATTTTGTCCTGTAAGTAAGTGTCAATTTTAGCTTGTGCAAAAATTATACTTACGGAAAAAGCAATGATGATAAAAAAACGTTTTATTGAATGCATTTAAGAACTCCTTAATTTGATAGATAGTTATTGTGATTTAATCGGGAATAAGAGTCTATTAAAATTTTTTTTATCTTAACAATGTCATGGGCTTTGGATAAAAAATGATCTGCCCCCATTTTTCGGCTGATTTCTTCGAGATTGTATCTTTGTTGATTTGTAAAAATAATTTTGAGTGTGTTGGATTTGAAGTTGCGCAATTGTCCAAGAATATTTAAGCCCGACCCGTTTTCTAAGTCTATATCTGTTATTACTAAATTTGGTTTTTGCGATTTAATAATACTCATTGCTTCACTGCTTGAATCTGTTTCAAATATTTCTGGGTTATCATAAATATCATTAATAAGCTCTCTAATTCTTTCTCTTATTTCCCAAGATCTGTCTGCGATTAAAATTGTCATATAACCCCCTGAAAACCGGAAGAAATATATCTGATCTGGTATGAGAGTAACCAGCGCTGGAATTATGGTTTTTGTGTAATGATTTAGGAAAGTATTTTGTGGTAGATATAAAAAAAACTATGTGGTAAATACAACTACATAGTTGAAGAAAGAATTCAGTTCCAATTAGGTAATTAAGTTTTGCTCAATCGCATATCTGATAATTTCTGCATTAGTTTTCATTTTCATTTTTTCCATAATTCTTGCTCTATAAGAAGTTACGGTGTTAACGCTTATGAAAAGCATTTCTGCAATTTCGCTTACCGATTTACCTTCGGCAATTAATCTCATTACCTCAAATTCACGGTTTGAAAGATTTTCATGCAAGGGCTTGTTATGATCAACATCCAATTCTAATGCAAGGTGCTCGGCTAAAGTTGGTGTTATAAACTTTCTTCCGTCTGCAATCTTTCTAAGTGCTTCTATTAATATTTTTGATGCAGTTCCTTTAGTAATAAAACCATAAGCACCTGCCCTAAGAGCTCTAACAGCAAACCTGTCTTCCGGATGCATACTTAGAATTAAGACTTTTACTTCAGGATAATGTGTTTTTATTTCACTTATTAAATCTAAACCGCTTCTTCCAGGTAGAGTTATATCAAGAACAACAATATCTATTTCATTTTTTGATAACAACTTAAACATCTCTTCTGCATTTTGAGCTTCTCCAATTACTTCGATATCAGATTCTTTTGCAATTACCTTTTTTAATCCTTCACGAATTAGTTCGTGATCATCTACAAGAATTATTCTCATAAATTATTCCTCTAATTTATTGGCACTTTCACATGAACAACTGTTCCACCTTCGGAATTATCTTTTATTGAAAGATTTCCTTCAAGTAAACCTACTCTTTCTTTCATCCCGATAATTCCAATTGATGCAACATCATCTAATGTTTCTTCTGAAATTCCAATTCCATTATCAATAATTTTCATGTCAAAGCTATTATCAATTTGAGATAAAATTACCTTTAATTCAGTTGCTTTCGAATGTCGGGCAACATTTGTCAATGCTTCTTGAAAAATTCTAAAAATCCCCACTTTTTTATCATCTACAATTTCCAAATAGTCGATTAACTTTTCAAGTTTGGTTGCTATTTTGAATCTTCTTTCAAATTCTAGTAAGTGCCATTCAAGAGCAGGTACTAACCCAAGATGATCGAGCACATCGGGGCGTAGTTCAGTTGATATATCTTGTACAGACTTAATAAGTTTTTCAATTAACTTCTCTATAGGTTTCAAGTTATTAAGAAGGACTTTATTGGGAATCTTAATATTATTTTCTAAGTCATCAATCAGTAATCCAATATCCATATTAATTGCAGTTAAAACTTGTCCAAGTTCATCGTGGATTTCTCTGGCTATTCGCGTTCTTTCTTCTTCTCTTGTTGATTGTAAGCTTGCCGATAAAGCTCTTAATTGTTTTTGTGATTTTAAGAGGTCTGTTTCAATTTTTTTGAATTCGGTTACATCCAAACATGACCCATACATTCCAATTACTTCATGCTTAGAATTTGTTTGAATAATTCCTCTTGTTGATAATATTCTGATTTCCCCGTTTGGTCGAACTATTTTTTCAAAATGGAAAAATGGTCTTGCCGACTCAATTGCTTTTTGAACATTTTGTAAAACTTCATCCTTACCGTCCGGGTGCAACATATCAATGAATTTTTCATACGTCGGGGTAAATTTGTTTTTGTCAACACCAAAAATTCTATAGAGTTCGTCTGACCAAAAAAGATTATCATTTACAATATCCCACTCCCAGCTACCAAGATGTGCAAGTTGTTCGGCTTGACTTAAAAGCAATCTCTTTTTACGAATATCCTTTTCAATTCTTTTTTGTTCCGTTATATCTGTAACTATTGCAACAAATCTATTAATATTACCTTCCTCATCTCTGTTATAGCTCCAGTCAACCTGAACATCAATAATATTACCGTCTTTGGTTTTACGTTTTACGAATTCCGTTTGCGGAACCAATTTTCCTTTAGCTGCCCTTTCAACAAAAAGTTTCATGTAATCAATATCTTCTTCTTTCGCTTGAAGCTCCCAAATTTTTGTGCCGATAATTTCATCAAGCTGGCATCTATGCATTTGAGCAAAGGAGGCATTTGCAACAACTATGGTCCCATCAACATCTGTTTTAACTATTCCGTGTGGAAGCAATTCGAAAATTGTTCTAAATCTCTTTTCACTTTCAAGCAGCTGTTTTTCATATTGTTTTTGTTCGGTTATATCTCGTATCGTGATTAGAGTCAATTTTTTGTTAAATATAGAAATAGGACTTAGCATTACGTCAATAGGAAATTCAGTACCATCATGCTTTAACCCGTTTAATTCAAGATTTATTCCAATTTCTCTTTTTCCACTTTGTGTTTTATAGTTTTTAAGATGCTGTTTATATATATCATGAAATCTTACTGGTATTAGCGAAGTAATATTTTTGTTACTTAGTTCATCTCTACTATATCCAAATGTTTTTTCGACTTGTTCATTAATTTTATTAATTATGCCTTCATCATCGACAACTATTAACACATTGGGGGCAGATTCAAATAGAGTGGCAAAAGTTGTTTCGCTTTCAATAAGTTTCTGTTCGGCAATTTTTCTCTCAGTTATATCTTGCACCAACAACATACAGCCTATATATTCTTCTGCTTGATTGATTTTGCTTTTAGCAATAGAGATATACTTTGTCTTACCCTCGGTAAATATTTTTCTTTCATCTTTTATTTCTTCCTTAAGAAGATGAAAGTCCCCTAACACGTTGTCAATGTTTTTAAAACGAACCCTTTTGAACTTAGTAGAAAAAATTATTTCTGCACTGGCATTCATGTGAATAATTTTCTGAACAGAATCAGTTATAATTATTCCGTCGTTCATCGTTCCAAAAATGTTGTAAGATAGATCCTCAAGTCCCAGTCCAAATAACTTGTACTTATAAACAGCTGTAAATATGAATATTGATTGAACCACACTTATGGATTCGGCAAATTGAAAAGCACTTCTAAGACCTAAGATGTGCGGTATCAGTACATTTGATGTCAATCCAATAAACAGGGAAATCAATGAACTGGAAATTATTAATGGCGCGGATCTTTTTAGAATTATACTATCGGAATTGACAGCGTTTTTAAATATCAGATATAAACTGTACGTTCCGGGTATTGTAATAAACAATACTATAAAAGGTATAAATAACTTTCCTACAATTTCATCTGGTCCCCAATAAAAAAAAGTAAAATCTTTTATCACCAAATCGGAAGTAATCGATACTATTACTGAAGCAATAGTAAGTACTTCCACTACATAAAAAATCCAATTCCTTTTTTTATCAATGAATTCATAAGTAAAATTCAGAAACCAAAACCCAATTGACAGCCAAGCGATGGAGGCTAATTTAAAAATATGAAGTATATATTCTCTGGGGATATCATAACGCAAAACAATTTCGCAAAGAATCCAAAATGATAGATTTAATGAGTAATAGATATAAGCCCTATTAATTCGACTTCTTCTTTTTTGCGCAATAATATAAACGCTAACAAAGCCATTAATAACAAACGCAAGAGTAGGTATAAGTATATATATACTCATATAACCTTTCGAAGTTGATCTTGGGACTAATTTAATGAAAACATTACTTTTTTGTAATTATATTTTTACAAAAAAAAGCCCGTCTACTGACGGGCTTGCTAATGGAAGGGGAGGTTCATGAGAGAATTAATTATGCATATACATTAAAGCATACATATTTGCTATTGCTTCTACTTGTGCTGAATTTGGTAAATTCAACTCTCCACTAACTGTTGTATGAACACCTGCATAAAATGTTGTATAAGCAGATATAAGAGATTGAATATTGGCAGCAGCAGCAACCGATGCATCAAGTGACGTTTTAATGGTTGTTTCAATAGCTGCTTCAATAATTGTAAGTGATGTTGCAATTGTATTAAAAGATGATTTTACGTTTGCCTTAATTGCAGAGCGATAATTAACATATGCTTGATTTATTCCACTTATTGAACTAGAGTTTCTTATAGCCAATAGTAGATTGTTGTTTTCTTCTTCAACGTTTTGACGATGTTGTTGATCACCCCCTGCTTTATCATGTTCTTCAATCATAGCGCGCGCAATTAATTTTGCCTTTAAGTATGCATTCCTTTTTACCAATTCAAACATTGACTCTGATTCAAAATTGCTGTTGAACTTCAGCATAGCTTTGCCAGAAATTTCTTCTGACTGAGCGTAATGAGTCATTTCAATCGAAGTATTTGAATAACCAGAAACTCTCGCATTAAAATACTTTTCCCATACTGCTCTATATGAAGCTTCGTTATCACTGCTGAAATATAAATCCCGTTCAAACTCTTTTTGTGAATCCTCATCAACTTTTTTAGCTTCTTCATATTGAGCATTTGAGTAGCCATAATGAGAATTCACAAGAGCAGCAGCTCTTGCTTCTACTTTAGATACTATTGCATTTTTTACTTCGGTTTTAGTAACAATGTTGCTTCTAATTTTAGCCGCAAGTTGACTGCTTACGTGAAATGCAACATCATGATAACCAACAACCTGTGCTTTATTATCTGCGACTACTTCGCTATAAACATCAACTTCTGCTGTTGTTTCATTATTTAATGGCGGACAATAATTATCGGAAGTTGCTGTTATACTTGAGCTTATTAAAGCTTTCCATTCACTTGTTCCTTTTGTTGCAACAACTACCACATTAGATTTACCGGATGAACTTGTATTAACAACAAATTCACCGTTTACATTTGTTTGTACATTTGCTTCGGAAGTATTACTTAGAGTTCCGTTTGATTGAATTTCCGCTGTAGTAACAGACGCACCCTCAATACCGGCACTTAATTTATTAAGACCGTTTCCATAACCGTCATTATCGGTTACACGTCCTTTAACAACGGCTTTTTTACCGCCATTGTCGTCAACAGGATTTGAATCGCTGTCATCACTACACGAAATCAGCAATAGAGAAGTGAATACTATATAAAGAACTAATTTCATTTGCTTTTTCATTGTGATACTCCTTTTTTGTTTTCGTTATCTAATTTACTGCTTAAGGATAAAAGCGAAATCCTATAGCAATATCTAATGCTCCCCCGGTTTTGGGAATAAACCCTAATAATGGTCCTAATTCAAAATAGATTTCAAAGGGTGATGATGAAGGATAAAAATCTACCCCAATTATTCCGCGAATAGCAACCCCAACTCCGTGATCACGGACGTAAAAGAAATCACCTCTATCTTTATAAAATATTGATTTACCTGTTCCGAACCCCAGCACTCCCCCAAACCCGGCATGCATTGCAACATATCTGGAATTGAATGCATTAAAATGCCACAGATAATCTGCACCGATTCTCAATCCACCGAAATATGAACTACCCAGATTGAAATTCCATGCATTAATTTGATTAAAATTATATTTTGCTGTTAATCCCGTTGGATCGCCGATAGAGATTCCAAAACCCCACTCCTTTCTTACTTGTGAGAAGTTTGTTACTGTGAAGATTACAACTAATAAAAGAAAATATTTTTTGATTGAATTCATGAATATGACTTCCTCTTTTTTACAGAAAAACTTTGCTGGATTTATTTTCTTGAAACAAATCTATATAGTAGGTCGCTGCGGTGTTAGAGCAAATACCGTGATTAATGTGAAATGATTTTAAGATACGGTTTGTGGTTGTTTTTGCTACAAAACTTGGATTTTCGCAAAAAATCTGCAACAGAATAAACATTATCTTTATTTTATGATATTAGCTGATTAATGTAGTAGTAACAAAATTTTATTCTATATGAAAAAACTTAACATAGTTACAGCCGGCTGGTCTTATAAAGATTAGATCGGGAGTTTTTATCCTAAATCACAGTCTGCTAATTTTAACTGGCTTGAATACTATTCTCAATTTTTATAATTGTGTTGAAGTGAATTCAAGTTATTATACATACATCGATCCCAAAACCGTTAATAGTTGGATAAAACATACCCTAGATAGAAGTGATTTTCTTTTTGCAATTAAACTTCATCAAGATTTTACACATAAAAAAACTTTCCAACGAAAAATTTGTAAATAATGCACCCGCTGATGTAGTAGAAAAAGAAAAAACAAAACAGCATGATTGGGCGGAATCAATAGAGAAGCTTAAGAAGATTTTGGTTGATTTGAATTAGAGGCAGCGTTTAATGATGACAGATAATAAGAGTGTTCTTTTCGTAAAAGAGAGTCGAGTTTGTTTTTAGATAGTCTGCCGGTAGCGGGAACTGAAAAATATTAATGTTCGGTAAATAATTGTTTGCTAAAAAATAAAAGAGACTTGATTCACCTTTCAGCCTCCGGTGTGATCAAGTCTCTGAAAAAATAAATTTATTCTATCTTTTTACCGGGAATTTCCCTTCCGCCTTGATATAAAGTTAAGTTGTTAACTTCACCTTCTTCATTTCTGCCGAATTTAATTTGTGCATCAACAACAGTATAATAAAAGTTAGATTCATCCGAAGGATAAACGGAAAACTCGGGTTGACCGGTTGCTTGTACGTAAAGCTGTCCCGCTTCATGCCTAACCGTTAATATGAAGTTTGGTGCGAGTTCATATTTGCCGACATACTCGTTTAGTATTCCTTCACTTACAACAAATTCCTTTTTGTATTCAACACCAAGTTTTTTCAACTTATCAATTCCGTTTTGATTACCGGGATTCATATCAACGGATTTTTTGTAATACTCAATCGCTTTTTCATTGTTTCCCATTTTCATTAAAGCTTCGGCATAACTATCGTAAGCATTATACCAATCGGGATATTCATTCATATTTAGTTCAAAAACTTTTAAAGCTGCGGATATATTATTTTTAGATTCTATCAAATAATAGCCGAGAGAGTTGAATTCGGCTCTATCTCTATAAAATAAATCAAGCTGATCGGATTCTTTTAATTTGCTGTAATAACTGAGCGCTTCGTCAATTCCTTCATCTTCATATTTTTGATACAGCGCGAGTGAAATTCCTTTTTTCGGATATTCAAAATCCAATCCGTTTATAATATTATAAATTTGGTTGGACATAAATCCAAGCGGTGCGCTGCCGGTATTGTTTAATAAAACAATCAACTGTCCTTTCTCAGGTATTCTAGAAATCAAAGTATTAAAACCGTTTATGCCGCCGCCATGACTGATAATTTTTTCAACTTCGCCGTCTCCGTCAACATCTTTTTCAACAACGGACCAGCCGTAACCGTAGTGTCCGCCCATTGCGGCAACATGTGGAGCAAACATTAAGTCAAGTGATTCTTGAGAAAGTAATTCATTGCTGTAAAGTGCACGATCCCACTTAAACATATCTTGGACGGTTGAATACATTGATCCAGCTGCATAAGGCAATTCCATATTTATGTATGGAGCATTCGTGTATTCAATAAATAAGACGGAGTAACCATCGGCGCGTTTAGGAATGAGTTCTTCATACTTATCGAAGCCTGTTTCTTTCATGTTTAGTGGATCAAGAATGTAATGTTGTAAAGCTTCGGCATAAGTCATACCCGTTATTTCTTCAATGATAACACCAAGTAAATAATAACCGGAATTATTGTAAGCCCAATCCGCACCCGGCTCAAAATTAAAGTCACCCATACAATACTGTTTTACAAATTCTTCAACGGTATAATCTCTTTTACTGTCCTTTCCGAAAAAGTCGGGATGACTTGTATAGCTCTGTATTCCGGAAGTATGAATTAACAATTGATGAATAGAAACTTTTTCTCCCGTATCTTTCCTGTAATAGGGGATGTGATCTGTAATCTTATCTTCTAATTTTAGTTTACCTTCTTCACGAAGTTTCAAAATTACTGCGGCTGTGAATTGTTTTGTGATTGAACCGATACGAAATTTTGTGTCGATATCATTCGGGATATTCCACTCACGGTTTGCAAATAAATATCCCTCCTGAAAAATTACTTCTTGGTTATCGGCTACAAGAGCTGACCCGGTAAATGAATTATACTCAACCGTTTTTTGAATGAAACCATCGATCTTTTCGGCTTTTTCTTGTGCGGTGAGTTCAACAACCCCAATCATTAATACAATTGCAGAAATAATGAAGAATATCTTACGCATATTGTTTTCCCGATGTTAGTTAATAATCATTTGGACGAACTGATCTATCTATTGGTTACAGAAAGGATACACTAATTTGATAAATATATTCAAACATGATATTACTTTGCTCAATATACTGAGTAAAATCACTCAATTTCTTTGCTCGCAAATATTTATAGTTTTGCCGGTCATCGGAATTTTTTTTCCTCATGGAAAAGAAAAGTATCGAAATAACCGAAGAAAAGTTAAAAGTCCCGGCGGATAATCGTCCGGTTGGTGGATGATAATCATCCGCTGAGTGGTTGATTATCATCCATCCTTAATGCAGAAATACCGGCGGGAGGGAGAGGATTTGGGTGGAATTGGAGAGATTACATTTTATGAAGAATTTCAATCAAGCGCTAATCAAATACAAGTATTAATGCATAGCAAATAATATATGAAGAAAAGCTTTTTATTTTATAAATTAGGACGAAACAATTCTCTTGGTAACAATGCAAAAGTTAGTTTTCTCTGGTCACGAATCTTTTAATTGCCGTCCTCTTTGGTTAAAAAAGGGATATGACTTTATTAAAAAAGGTCTAGATTTTAATAATGATGCTGCTGTTGCCGAATTGGGTGTTGGAAAGAATATGGTTAACAGTATAAAGTTTTGGACAAAATCTTTTGGCTTGACGGCTAAGGAAGAAAATTCAAGCTACTTTGCAAATTATATCTTTGGAGAGAATGGTAAGGATAAATATTTAGAGGACCCAGCCACACTCTGGTTATTACATTATCACTTAATCAAAGTAAATCATGCATCTATTTATTCCTTGTTTTTTAACGACTTTCGAAAACACTCACAAGAATTTACTAAAGAAAGGCTTGAGCGATATCTTATAAGGTACAGTACAGAACAGAATGCTCCACAAAGTGAAAATACTATAGAAAGAGATGTTCGGGTTTTCTTAAAAAATTATTGTAGACCGAGTAATAAAACAAAAGATATTGAAGATGAATTTTCAAATATATTTATTGAGTTAAACTTACTTGAGAAAATAGATTCGAAAACATTTAGAATAGTTAATAAAGAACGAAAAGAAATACCTTATGAAATCGTGTTATTTTTGATTCTAGATAAATATGAGGACAACAAATCTATTTCATTCCATAATTTAATGAACCAGCAAAATTCTGTTGGTAATGTTTTAGTTATGAATGAGCAAGGTATATTAAATAAGATTGAAGAAATCATCTCCGATTATAAAAACATAGTTTTCAGTGATGTTGCTGGAATTAAAGAGCTTCAATTCAAGAGAAAGTTAGATAAATGGAAAGTTCTAAATAAATATTATGAAAAATAGATTTAACCCTTCCGTAAATATAGAGCGAGATAAAGGAAAAGAGATTAATTATATCTCAACCCCTAACGCTGAAAATGTTATTAAACAGATTGATGAAGACTATCAAAAAGGAATTCATGCTTTTACTATTATTGGATCCTACGGTTCAGGTAAGTCTTCTTTTCTGTGGGCTTTTCAAGATCAGTTATATAGCCACAAAAGACACTTTGAGAGTAAAGTTAATTTAAATGGAAAAAATAATTATAACATTATAAATATTGTTGGTACTTATTCCTCTGTCGAAGAAGTTTTACAGAAAAAAACTAAAAAGAGAAAGAGCTTATTAGAAATTATTGATGAACAGTACAAAATTGCAGAGAAAAATAAAAACGGGTTGATCATAATCATCGACGAATTTGGCAAACATCTTGAATATACAGCCAACAATAATCCTGAAAAAGAGTTATATAAAATCCAAGAATTAGCTGAATATGTAAATAGCTATGATAGAAATATATTATTGATTCTAACTCTGCATCAAGGATTTGATTCATATGCACGAGAATTATCAATTGCACAAAGATATGAATGGGAAAAAGTTCGAGGTAGATTAAAAGAAATTACGTTTAACGAACCTGTTGAACAATTAATTAATTTGGCTTCGGAACATCTATCAAACAACAAAAATGTTCCGGATAATTTTGAAGAATTAAATAAAGCAATTATTTCCTCAAATGCTTTTCCCTTGAAAAATGGCTTAACACAAAAGCAAATTAAAAAACTTTATCCACTCGATCTATTAGCAACATCTGTTATCACACTTGCTCTTCAGCGATATGGACAAAATGAAAGATCATTATTTACATTTTTGAATTCATCAGATCCTTTTGGATTAAGCTCTTTTGACAATGAACAGAATAAGTATTTTAATTTAGCTCACGTATACAATTACTTAATTAACAACTTTTATTCATTTCTATCTAGCCGCTATAATCCCGACTTTCTTTCTTGGGAATTGATAAAAGGTACACTACAAAGAGCAGAAACTTTATTTGTAAATGATTACAACGAGATAAGTAAACTAATAAAAGTAATAGGCTTACTAAATATATTTTCTTCAAAAGGCGCAAGTTTAAACAAGAAACTATTATTGGTGTATGGGGAGTATGGTTTAGGAATCAGAAACATTAATAATTTTTTGAATGAACTTCTTAAAAGTAAGTTAATACGATTTATAAATTACCGGGATTCTTTCAGTTTGTTTGAAGGAACGGACATTGATATAGATAGAAAGTTAATAGAAGCAGAAAAGAAAGTTGAACAATCACAAAATATCTCTTCTGCTATAAAGGAATTTGTTGATCTCCCGGTTATAATGGCTAAAAGCGCTTTCTTCAAATATGGCACACCTAGGTATTTTAGCTTTGTTATCTCTGATGAATATACTTCACAAAAACCAGAGGGCGAAATTGATGGCATTATAAATCTCATCTTCGATGACAAGATTTCTGATACCGAAATCATTAAATTCTCTGGAAATACAAGTGAAGCGGTGTTATATGGAAAAATTACCAACCTTAATAGAATTAGAAAAAACTTATTTGAAATAGATAAGGCGAAAGAAGTACTAAAAGAAGTTGAAGTTGATAATATTGCTAGTAGAGAACTAAAAAAACTTATTACTTACTATAAAAATGAATTGACTGAGATTTTAACAAACACTATCTATGAATCAAAAGGTGACATCAATTGGTATTATAGCGGTAATAAAATAAGTATTAAAAATAGATATCAATTCAATAAAATAATCTCGGAAATTTGTGAAGAAGTTTATTCTGCCTGCCCGAAGTTTGATAATGAATTAATAAATAAGAACCAACTTCCCGGTGCTATAAGTAAAGCAAGAAGAACATTAATTGAGAAACTTATTTCAAACTACTCTGAACTAAACCTCGGTTTTGATGACAAGTACCCACCAGAGAAAACAATTTATTTAAGCCTAATAAGAAATACTGGTATTCATAGAGAAGTTGAAGGCTCACTTGACTTAACAAAACCAACAGATAAATCCTTTCAAAAATTATGGAATGTATGCGAAGAGTTTTTTGAATCATCTAAAATCGCGAAGAGAAATTTACAAGACATATTCGATTTACTACAGGACAAGCCATTTAAACTAAAACGAGGTTTTGTTGATTTTTGGATACCTATATGGCTATTAATAAAGCGAAATGATTTTGCTTTATATAAAGATGAACAATTCATTCCAGAGTTAAGCAATGATACTTTTGATGTTATCATAAAGAAACCATCAAATTATTTTATTAAGGCTTTTGATTTAGGTGGAATAAAACTAGACCTTTTTAATAAATACAGAAGGCTTACTAATTTAGAGCATGAAAAAAAACCTACTAAAAAATCTTTTATTGATACGATAAAACCATTCTTAGTTTTTTATAGAGATCTACCAGCGTATTCGAAGAAAACAAAAAGAATTTCAAAAGAGGCTATAAGTTTAAGGAGTGCAATTCAGAATGCAAAAGACCCTGAACAGACATTTTTCCAAGATTTCCCAAATGCATTAAGATTTACAACTAACGAATTATCTAAGTCACAAAAGAAATTAGAAAAATATATTAAAGAATTACATTCAAAAATAGATGAGCTAAAAAATTGTTATCCGGAATTATTAATTCGAATTGAGAAAGATTTTGTTGAAAAATTTGATTTAAAGAACAACGGTTTTCCAGAATATAAATTTGAAATTCAGCAAAGATATTCTAAGATCAAGGAACATTTACTCAACGGTAATCAACAAGTAACTTATCAAAGAATTAATTCCGCAATTGAAGATAGAGAGTCATGGTTATCATCATTAATTCAAACAATAATAAAAAAGAATCTTGAGCAAAGTGAAGATAAAGATGAAAAAATAATTTATGAGAAAATTGATGAGATGCGATTAGAGTTTGATAATTTATTAGAATTTTCTTATTTAAGTCTTAACAACCAAGAAGATATTGTTAAATTGAATATCACTTCGATAAAAGATAAACCACTTCAACAAACATTTCAAATCTCAGAGAAGGAACAAAAGGAATCTAATTATTTAGCTGGGGAATTAAGAGAAAAATTACGAAACGATAAGAAACAAAATATTATAGCATTATTAAGATTATTGAAAGAAGAACTTAATGAAAAATAAAGTAAAACACGTTCTCGGAATTTCCGGTGGAAAAGACAGTGCTGCCTTAGCAATTTATTTATACAGTAAATACCCTTCGCTTCCAATACAATATTACTTCTGTGATACCGGCAAAGAACTTGATGAAACTTATGAATTGGTTGATAAGTTAGAAACTTATCTTGGCACACGAATATTAAAACTGAAAGCTGCATCAGACAGCCCTGAAGAAGCCCCTTTCGATCATTTTATGGAATTATACGGCGGATTTATTCCATCAGCACAAGCTCGTTGGTGTACCAAAAAGCTCAAACTCGAACCGTTCGAAAACGAAATTGTAAAGGACGATCTTTCAATTTCATATGTTGGGATAAGAGGTGATGAAAATAGAGAAGGTTACATTTCAAAGAAACCAAATATACAATCCATTTTTCCATTCCGAAAAAATATTTGGAGCGAGGATGTTGTTCAAATGGTTTTGAGAAATGACAACATTCAAACTGTTGTAAATAGTGCAGAAGATATTGTTTCCAAATCTAAACTCGATTTGTTTATAAATACACTTTTAAATCAAGTTACGCCAAACTACCCGCAGAAAAGAAAACTGAATGATTTATTAGCTATCGGAGTTTCTGAATTCAATAGAATAGTTTACAAATTTTTACAAAACACAGAAATGCCACTAGCATTTGAAGAAAACTTTCCACTGATTGAAAATGAAGATAATCTTGTTCGAGATGATATCTTTAAAATATTAGAAGAAAGCGGAGTGGGCATACCTGCTTATTACAAAAAACTAGAATTTGAAGTTGATGGTCAAAAAGGTTATTACTCAAGAAGCCGTTCCGGTTGTTACTTCTGCTTCTTCCAACAAAAAATTGAGTGGGTTTGGTTATATGAAAATCATGAAGATAGATTTTGGAAAGCTGTAGAATATGAAAAAGATGGTTACACCTGGATGCAGGATGAGAAACTTACCGACTTAGTCAAACCGGAAAGAATGAGAAAAATAAAATTAGAACACATAAAAAAAACAGAACGCAATGCACAAAACCAACAGTCTGACTTCTTGATTGATATTCTTGAGGAGGCTGAGGGTCAAGGGTGTAGTGCGTGTTTTATTTGACTAATTAGGAATAACCCAAATGAAATTTGAAACAGAAATCTGGGATATAAGAAAACTTATTGATGTTTATGAAAGTGGGAATTTAAATCTTAATCCACCATATCAGAGAAACGAAATATGGTCCTCAAAATCTAAAAAGTTGTTAATTGATTCTATAAAACAAAATTTTCCACTACCCAATTTTTTTATTTATAAAAAGAACAATAATGAAATTGATATGGTAGATGGGCAGCAACGAACGAGAACAATCTTGGGATTTTATGCTCAAAGATTTCCTGATTTAGATAAAAATTATTATAACCAAGATACATATAATAATTTCCTTGATTACGAAATAACAATAATTTCAATAACGGAGCTAGATGAAGGTGAGGATATTGAAGAATTTTATGCTAGGGTTAACTCCACAGGTTTAAAGCTCAATCGTCCCGAATTAAAAAAAGCTGAATATTACAATACACGTTTTCTCGAATTGCTTCAAGAATTAGCATCTGATAGTAAATTTGAGAACTTAGACTTATTCACTGAGTCTTCGCTAAACAGAATGAATGACATTGATTTTATTTCCGAACTTGTAACTCAATTGAAGGAAGGAAATACAGAAAAGAAAATTATTGTTGATAGAATTTTTGAAAATGATATAACTTTAGATGAGGCAAAAGATCTTAAGGAAAAGTTTAATAGAGTATTGGATATTTTAGTCAAGCTAAATTCTTATTATCCATTGAAAAAAACAAGGTACAAACAGCGTAACGATTTTTATACACTGTTTGGATTTATAAGGGAAAATTCTGGCCAAGATTACGAAATTTTTGAATACTTTTACAAAATTCTTGTACTAATTGGCGAAGACATTACTCCTTCTAATGAGAAATGCGAACCATTTAAAGAATATGCAAGGAACTGTGTTACCCAATCCAATTCTAAGAAAGCTAGAGATGCTAGACTATCTTTTTTTAACGAACTCTTTCTCAATGAAGAAATGCAACCAAATTCTGTACAAGAACAAGTAATGGAATTTTATGAATTCGAGGATTACTCTTTATTTCAGATAAACAACTTTTATACATTAAATGCAAAGCAGTTACAAAAAATTGTCCAAGAACCAGTATTATCATTTTAATAAGTATGAAAATTTCTACAAGCAACAATGTTATTTTAGAACAACAAAAAACCAAGAATAAAATAGTTCTTGGACATAAAGAATTTCGTGTTAAATATTTATCAGATAGTGTTTCATATCAAAATCAAAAAGGCGGAAATTCTAGTATTTTTCTATTAGTAGATTTACAAGGGGAAGTAGAAGATAAAGTCATAAAATTCTGTAATTGTGATATAATTAGACAATCTAATTCTAACAGATATAGAAGATTTAAGAGAGAAATAACAGCGTTAGAAATAGCAAACAAAAATAAATTGCATAATGTTGTTAAAATATTTGACCATGGAAATGAGGATATCGAAGGAAAAAAAATCCCTTTCTACATAATGGAAAAAGCCGAAACTGATTTGACTTGTTTCATAACCGAAGGAGGTCTGATAGATGACACACAAAGTAAGGTTAAATTATGTATTGATTTAATTAAGGCTATACAACAACTTCATGAAAATGGTATTTATCATCGTGACTTAAAACCAGATAATATCCTTTTATTTAAAAGTGGAGATTGGAAAATATGTGATTTAGGTTTAGTGAGTTTTAGAGACGAAGACGAATTGAGTTGGGAAAGTGGATTGATAGGACCAAAGGGGTGGATTACGCCAGAGGCTGCGAATAGATTTTACACCTATGAAAATGAATCTGAATTCTTATTTGATACAGAAATTGATGATTTATCAGATATTTTTCAGTTGGGAAAACTTTTTTGGTTTATTTTTCAGTCAAATATTCCAATTGGTCGGGTTAAAAGAGAAAATTTTAGAATCAATGATGATCAAATTTATGGATTGTTGATTTGGATGCTGAGTCACCTGAAAAGAAATAGACCCTCATTAACTAAAATAGACTATCATTTTTCGACACTAAAGGCAAAGTATAAAATATAATTACCCTTCCAAACTCTGCACCAGCTCGCTCATGCCAAAGTTCAATAAAAACTGAGCATAATAACTTTCAAAAATATCTTTAACATATTCAACTAAATCTCTTTCTTTTTCTTCATCACCAACTGTTTGTTTCATAGAATATTTTTTGTTTTTGCTAATAGTAAATAAAAACAAAGTATGGAAATAAACTGATGTATAAAATCTTTTTTCAGCAACTTCATATTGTTCTTCGGTTTTAAGAGTAGATTTATAATCTTTTAAAACTCGGCTATCCATATTAACGTAAATAGTTTGTAACACTTCGTCTTCGGCATAAGGGTGCACAACTGTATCAAAATTCATTGTTATACCACCATCCTCCAACTTATCCCAAGTTTGCCTTTCTTCATCTTCTTTTTGTTCTTTATAAACAAGGACTAATTCTGGCAAACCAATTTTGCTATCATCATCCTCTTTTTCTTTTTTGATTGTTTCTTTTTTCTCCTCTTTCTCAGAAATCTTTACTATGAATATTTGGTCAAAATCCTCGCCGGGATTTGTCAAAGAAGCTTTTATTTCAAAACTATCTCCTACATTCACATCTTCCATAGGAGACAATATTACTTTAATTGTCCCTTCATTGGGATTGCTTTTATGCACGTAAAATAAATCTTCAATTTTTTTTGGCTGCCCCGGTTTATTGCCACCCTCGGCATCGTTATCATTATGTTTTAGTAAACCAATTTTTAATTCGCCCGGCTCATCTACTCTTACAAAGTACTCGTCCTCAACATCACTCTTAAATCTAATTGTTTTTTCTCCACCTTCGGGAATTTTAATCATTGGCTTTTCATCTTTGCCATCTTTACCAAACCGGAAAAAACTCGGGAATCTTTTAGGGTTAAAGTCTTCCTCTGTTTTTTTCGTTTTTTTAGTTTTTTCTTTTTTCTCTTTGTTTTTTTCAGTTTCCTCTAGCTTAAAGGTTTTACCAAGAAGATTCATTAATTCATTTTTTAATGGCAAGTTTTTAGTGAAAGATTTCAGTAATTCGCTTTTATCTTCACCACCAAACGATAAAGTATCTTTTCTCTTTTTAAAGATTTCCATTAACTCACTTTTTTGCAAAGTGCTAGCTACAATTTGTCGTAATTTTGAAGTCTCTTCACCATTCTTAAGACGATCTCGCGAAGCCATAAAAAGCTCATTTCTAAAATCTGTATCCAAATCCGTACAGTCAACATGTATCATTAAGTAATCTTTCAGCAAAGCCATTTTCAAAGTTCTAGTTATAAATTCAGCTGTAAAATGCCCGTGCACTTGTCCATTAACAGAAAATAATACTGACATATTGTTTTTAAAAAATTCTCGGCCAATACTTTCTTTAGATTCTTTTGCTGATTTTCCATCAATTTTAGCTTTGAAAACATATGTTGTTATAGCTAGATTGCCAACGCCTTTTATGTTTGTAGATTCTAAAAAATATTTTTCAACATATTTACTTTTTTCTTCTTCCAATCTTCTCTTTAAACCGTACAAGTCGCGCTCAAGATTTCTGTCATCCGGATATCTTTCCTTTTTATCAATTGTATAAATTGGAAGCGCTGGCTCAAATAAATACTCGTTAATACTTTGGTTTAAATCTCTTGAAATAACAGAACGTGAACCAGCTGGCAAGTCGTAAGAATATAATTTTAATATGGAACCGGTTTTAAATTTTCTATTGTGCAGTCCTAAATCAAGTTCATCAATTTCAAAAGATGGTATTTCCCCATCTATCTTAAAAAATTCATACCAAGTATTCTTCTTTGTTTCTTTTTCCTGATTTGTAAAAGGATGTTTTCTGATTAAAGTAAAACCAAATTCGCCAGTACCATCAAATCTTTTTGATGCAATTAAGTGATATCTTTTCTTTCCACAAAAAACAATTGCACCACTTCCACCCATATTGTATTTACCCTGAACAAACTTAATTTTATTTTTATTACCGCGTAACAGTGAAAGAAAAGTCTTTTCAAAATCTTCTGGATGTTGTCCTTCTCCATTGTCATAAATAATTAAGGAAGTATCCATTCTAGGGCCATCAGCAATAATCTGTATTTCCTCAGACTGTGCCTTACGGAATGATGGTAAATCCCATTGTTTTTGTTTAGGAAAGAATTCTTTAATTGCGTCTTCCATTGAACGTGGTGCATAAGGAGATTCAGGATCAATTCCTTGTTCGATACATTTTTTTGTTAATATTGCGTCAATCGAATTAGTAATTTTTTCTATTAGCGCGGGTATGGGGGATGCTTGTTGATTTTCAATAACCCCAAAGAAGCTTTCGTTTTCACCTAACGGGTACCAATTTTCATCGGCAAAAACATTACCATATTGAGAAATTACTTTTTCAATTTCTTCTTCATTCTTTGAAAAAAAGAGGTGGTTAAACAAAGTTTTTAATTCACCTTTAGTCATTTTTTCCTCAATTGATTTAGCTAATACCCACTCTTACTTTCATGGGTTTCTTTTTCCTTTTACAGCACGTTCGCTATTTAAAACCGAGGACAACATTGCTACGCCTTGTTCTGTAAAAGCGTATGGAGAATATCTTCTTCCACCCCAACTTGAGGTCACGATTTGTGACCTCAAGATTGCATATTCATTTTTGCTCAATTGAAACATAAAGTCTTTTGGAAATCGATCGATATTTCTTTTAACAGCTTGAATTAATTTTTTAGTTTCAACATTGTACATTTCGGCTAAATCTTGGTCGAGCAACACTTTTTCATTTCTAATGAAATAAATTTTTGAAGAGATGTTTTCGATAGGAATTAAGTCAGTTCGTTTTGCCATTAGCAATCGCTTGGTTAGTTAATTTCAACTTAACCATATTGATTGAAGTTTTCAATAAAATAATTGAATGGAGGTCATAATTTGTGATCTCCAATTTTTCTAATAATCAATCCCCATCCCACCAAATAAACTTGTCAATATCAACAGCTTCACTCCAAAGTTTAACTTTCTTTAAAAGTGAGTCGTATAATTCTGCTCTAATAAAAAAGTATAAACCAAAATCCTCTTCGCCTATTTCATAACCGTCGTAAATATAATTTCCTTCCCCTAATACTTTTTTAATCTCCTCAACAAGATTCGGCATAAATCCATCGCGTCCCGCTTCCACACATCTTTCGAATATTTCCATTGTTTCGGATTTATCGGCGGGATTCATCCCTATAAACTCATCCCCTATAAAAGTGTGGTTTTGAATTTCTGCATCGAATGTAAAACGATGGTATATGAAATTCTCGTCGTTTATTTTATCGAACTCTTTTTGCATATGCCCTATGATTGCTGTGGTTTTTTTTTATAAACTCTGTAAAGTCATAACAATATAATAAATCA
>CAYLVF010000005.1:0-22605 GCA_964387045.1 uncultured Melioribacter sp.
ATTCTGTCCCATTACAATCACCGGCGAGATATCGATCATTTTAGGAATCATATATATAATAATTCTTTTGTGGTTGTAATCGGCAAGGTTAAAAGTAATTAACTCTTCTCTAAAGGCAACGTGTGTAATTTTGAGTTGATACTGCCCCAGTTCTGTAAACTCCAGATCAAAGGAACCATCACTTTTTGTAACAGCAAAAATACTTTGGTTCGTTACCATAATATTGGCACTTTCCAAGGGTTTGTTGTTTTCGCTGTTTAATACAATTCCTTGAAGGTGATACTCGGGGTGCTGTGCCTTAATTAAAGCGATTAGTATGAAAAATAAAAATACCGCCCCAAACCATGGACGGTAATTATATAATGGATTTAATCTCATCTATTATTCCTATTTAAGCAGCCGTAAATTAATTAGCAATTCTAACAGGAATATTACCCGATCTATAGTCAGCATGCCCTGCATGCAGAATCTTAATCTCAATTGATGTTATTCCTTCTGCAATACCGAGGAGATGAAATTTGAACTCACCCGGAACATCTTGTTCTATTCCTAGAAGATTTGCATTTGCTACATCAATACCCATTGACAAATCCTCATCGTTCGGCGGATTAACAACATGTTCATCTTCATCTATAAATTTTACATTGTAATGATCTGATAATACTCCAACTTGCGCAAACAGTGTATCAGAGGTAACACCGCGTAATATTCTTACAACTTCGGCACCGGTTGAATTATATATAACTGTACCGATTGCTTCAAAATGTTCTTCCTGAGGTGCAACAGGATCATCACTGCTGCATCCAATGAAAGTTATAATTATTGTTGTAAACGATAATAAAAATATATTCTTCTTAAGAATAGAAAACATTTTCTCCTCCAAAAAATTAATGGGAAATAAAAAATAATTTTGTGTTATGAAGTAAATTATATTATTGGAGGAGCTCTTAACTGCGGTGTGAAAAGTGTTTGAGCTAAGGGGAGTGTTTCATCTGAAACAATAACTTGCGAATCAAAAAGTTTAACCGATAACGAATATTTTTCCGAAACATCCAAATAATTAAATGATGTAATAATATGGCAAACTTGGCAATGGAAACTATTATGTTTAGATCCGGATGGAGTTGATGAATAATCAATCTTTATCGATTCGTAGGATGTATTTAAATGAAGCGGATGGAAATGAAAAATAATACAAAGGTACAACAGCACATAAGAAAACAATACTGCTGCAGATATATTTTTTACTCGTATTATTTGTGTTAATAATAACATGTGCAAATGTAGTTAATTTCAATAACAGATTTCAAGTCCATTAATCCGATACTTATTATATCGACCCAATATCCATTATGGTGGATTAATGTTACTTAAAAATTGCAAAACTTACATTTAATGGTTAACTTTAATCCCATTAGGGTAGATAAGATTAACGATGAAGGCAATTACTTAATGGAAAAGAGAGTAGAATTTAGCTCTGGAAATTCGCTCACCGATTCTCAACTTATTTCTCATACGATCCTAAAACTTTCAGAAGCCGTAGATAGCACAAATAATCTTGATGAACTTTACTCAAGAATTTATAAGATTATTAGTGAGCAAATTTCGACAGATAGTTTTTACATTGCAATTTATAATTATAATACAAAAGCTATTACATACCCATTTTTCAAAAGCAAATTAGAATCTGTTCCTGACACAACACAATTAAAAAAACAAGTCGACGGATTAACCAACTATGCGCTCAGCCAACCCCATCCTCTTCTATTGACCTCAAAAATGCTCAAAGAGATGATTAGTTCTGGTGAGGTTGAAGGTAAGTTAATTACCTTCAGCGAATGGCTTGGTGTACCGCTTAAAACTCTTGATAAAAAATCTGTTGGATTAATTGCATTACAAAGAAGTGCACATGAACTTATATTTTCCGAGGATCACAAAAACTATCTTAACCAAATCTCAACGCACATTGCATCAGCGATTAAGTATAAACAATCGGAAGAATACTTAAAAGCCAGTGAACAAAAATTCCGGGTGCTTTTTGAGCAGAACCCTTTTATGCTTTTTATTATTGACGCTAAAGGAAAAATAATTGATGCTAACGAAAGGGCAAAAATTGACCTTGAATATAGTCCGGCAGAATTAATAGGTCGGGATGTAAGTGAAATGTTTTATGAAGAGGATAGAGAGAATGTGCAAAAGGTGATAGAAGAATGTATTTCAAATAAAGATTATATCAAGAGATGGGAATTAAGAAAGATATCGAAAAGCGGAAAAATTGTATGGGTTAGAGAATCCGCGAGTGTGTTAAATTTACCCAACGAAGAAACCCAAATATTTATTGTATGTGAGAACATTAACGAGTATAAGGAAATGCTCCAGCATCTTAAAGTGAGCGAGGAAAAATATAGACTATTAGCCGAAAATATCGATGAAACGATACTGGTTCATGATAATAAAGGGAAGATTATCTATATCAATGAAGCAGGTTTGAATTTGACAAAACACAATGCAACAGAAATAATCGGTTCAAATATCTCCTCTCTTCTAGGAAAAAAATATTCCGAAAAAGTTTTTGAATACACTGCCGATGAAAGAAAGAAAGATTCTATATTCCTTTTTGAAATTGACATATTGACAAAAGATGGGAATAAAATTCCGGTAGAGATTAATTTGTCTAAAATGAAAAAGAGAAACCATCATGAGAATATATTGTTAGTGGCTCGTGATATAAGAGAAAGAAAACGTACTGAAGAAAGTATTTATAAATACAACGAGGAACTAAAACACTCAAACTTTGCTAAAGATAAATTCTTTTCGATTATTGCTCATGACCTTCGCAGTCCGTTCAACGCACTTTTAAGTTATTCGGATATATTATTGGACGAATTTGATGATCTCAGCAAAGATGAGTTAAAAGAATATATAACACACATCAATACCGTTTCAGGGAACATTTACGATCTTCTTAACAATTTATTGGATTGGGCAAAAATACAAACCGATAAATTTTATTTATCTCCCGAAATCTTTGATTTAGAACAGACAATTTATAAAGTCAGTACACTATTCAAAGAAATTGCTGAAAGTAAAAATATAGATTTGCTTCTTGATTGCGAAGAAAGATGCTATGTCTATGCCGATCAAAATATGGTCTCAACTGTTTTAAGAAATCTAATTTCAAATGCAATTAAATTTTCTCACGAAAATTCTAAAATTGAAATCAACGTAAAAAACGAGATTGATAGAGTAAGTGTAACAATTAAAGATTACGGTATTGGGATGCTTAGGGAAGACATAACAAAACTTTTCAGAATTGATATAAATTATACAACTCTCGGCACTAAGCAAGAAAGAGGTACGGGTCTTGGTCTGATTTTATCAAAGGACATGATTGAAAAAAATAACGGTGAAATTTTTGTTGATAGTGATTTGGGCAAGGGGAGTACTTTTACGTTTACACTGCCGAGTAAAATGAGGTAATTCATTTCTAAAAATAAAACAGCCTTTATGTTTGGAAGAATATTCTTTTCACAAAGGCTGTTACAAATCGATTACAAGCAATCTTATTGAACCATCATTTCAATTTTGTTGTCATTATTTTGATACGGTTAAAGTCATTCTGTTATTTACTTCCCATTCATCATAGATTGCTTTAATCATTCTTCTTACTTTTAAGTCTTCGTTTATATCCTTAGCTAATCGGTCTAAATCCTCCAATACGTTTTCATTATGGATTTCATATAATGCAAGTGCAGCTAAAATCTTTACACTCGGATTTTCGTTTGACAACATTTCTTCACGAAGTGCTTCCACAGTTTCTTCAATTTTGTAATACCCTGCAAAAAACATAGAACTTTTTTGTAATCCGAGATTTTCGGAATGAATACCGGCGAGCAAGTTTTCAACTGCTCTTGGATTTAACTGATCTTTAGTTTGACCTAAATTTAGTCCGGCTGCTGCAACTAATAATACTGTTAGTATTGTAAGTGTACGTTTCATTTTGTCCTCCTTGAGTTGATTAATTTCTTTTAGTTTCTGGCAATTCAGACGGAGGATTAGAACGGTAAGTTGTCATAACAAGGTAAGAGATTGTCAAAAATTGTCATGAGCTGTTTTGTAGAAAAAATAAATGCAGCAAATTTAGAACTACAATACAAACGTGTTTATACCGAACACAAAATTATTATCACCACGGTGATTTAACTTCCACGTGAACTCAAGTCTGAGAGGAATTAAAGGATGACCGATAGTAAAACCACTTTCCCAGAAAGGATTTTTAAAGGTTTTGAAGTCGTCGGTTAATATATTTCTGCTCGGTTCGGAAATATCCAAATAAGCACCGTTAATAAATGCAGTTAAATTTATTTGTAAATCTTGGAGCAATGAAAAGTTTAATATTCTCCATAATTCAGTCCCTAAATTATATTCAAAAAAAGCCGTGATGATTTTATCGCCGAAAACTTCACCAACACGAAGAGTACGAAACGTATTGTTTTTACCTGAAGATTCAATATTTCCGGGTAGCGCTCTCATCATTTGAACCGGGACTGCACCGTTGGAAATATTTCCATCTAAAAACAGATCGAAATATGTTGAGGCAAATGATCTCACCCGCGAATTAATGTTTAGTGAGTACAATTGAAAATCCATTTCGCTATTTAAAAGTGAACCGTCGCTAAATAATCCCTCACCTCCGAAACTAATTCTTGAAGTGTTTCCCATTAATCGTCTTCTAAACTTACCGTCTTCAATATATTTTCTGAAGTCGAAATTAAAACCAAACTTAACTGCGTTAATTTTTGAATCGTGTATCGGCATATTTACCGGGTATGATTTATCCTTATAAAAAAAAGAGAAATCGGATTTCCCGGTTAAACTTTTATCGGTTCGATTAAGCAGACCAATATTCAATTTGAGTATCGGGAAAACTTCACTCGAATAATCGAAAGAAAATCCGCTGGAGCTGTAATAATCACGGAAATCATACTTACCGAATAAACTGGTTAGTGTTGATGTAAATAAATTATAATTATCGGACTCATCGAAAAGTATATTTGTTTTATCGAACATGTTAATCGAAACTTCCGAAGTTCGGTACTCTCCCAACAAATAACGAAGGTTGAGATCTTTCTTTAATTTTTTATCGGAGAAACCGTAACTTAATTCGATTACTCCATCGAATCTATCTTCAAGTAAATTTTGAAAACCTGTTTTGAAATCAATCGAATGTCCTTCAACGTTCGTGAAATGATATAAGCTTGTTACTCCCGGCAGATAAAAATTATCATTTATGTAAAACTTATCGGAAAGCAAAGAAAATCGATCCCAGAAAGTAAGTTCAAGCGATTCAAGACTATCTATTCGTCTATACGCCTCGATCTCGTAGAAGCTTGCCGGTATTGTTTGAGTATTGCGCCAGTATGTAGAATCTTTTTTGTCGGCTTCAGGGTCAACTTTCATTACCAACATACCAAAATCATCGCTGGTTAAAATCGGATTAATATCGTAATTATAAAGAATCGAATTCACTTCAAAACCAAATTTGAACAGACCCAAATAATTTCCTTCAGCAAACAACCGGTAATCGATGGGAACGTAAATGTTATCATGAGGGACAAAATGTTGAAAGATATTTACTCTGGTAAAAAGTCCGCCCGGATTTGCCGCAGCATTTAGGTCTACATCAATTTTTAATAAGTCATAAGTTTTTGCCGAGATAAAAACTCTTCCATAAAATCCGGGGTCATTCTCTTTAATTGTAGAAAAATATATTTGAAAAACATTTTTATTATCTATGGCAAGCGTATCTTCGATATAATAGTAGTAATAATTAAGAGCATTATCGGCTATTGGACTTACAAGATTATTTCCAAAAAATTGAATATCGTCCGAATAAAAATTCTGAATGATTCTTCCGCCGGTCAAAATATTGATTGTGGGTGGAAAGTTAGCTGTCTGTTTTCTGGCAATGATTTCCTCTTTATAATAATTTGGTCTTAGAAAATAACCTTTACTTTTATTTTCGATTATTCCGGTGATCTTAATATCCGATGTATCTTTCCCTAGTCCGATTCCTATACTTGTTCCTCTTGCAGAAATTTCTTGTGTGCTTAAAATCTTACCTTTTGTATATGCATCAAAAATGTAAGAATTCAATAACGAATTTCTTTCATGCTTCCTTTTTATTGCTTGTTCAATTATTGCAACTGCGGGATTTACACCGGGAAGTACTGTAACCTCACCCAATTCGATTGATGCCGGCATTAAAATAAAATTTATATTTAGACTACTTTTTAATTCTACGTCGAGAGTATCGGAGTTATAACCAATGTAAGATGCAATTAATGTATATCTGCCTTCGGTAAGTTTTAACGAGTAATCTCCGTTAATCGTTGCAGCTGTTCCGATTTTGGAATTTACCGTGCGTATATTTGCAAAACTAAGCGGAACGCCTGTTATACCGTCAATAATAACACCGTGCAGTTCATAATATTGACCCAAAATATTTACGGTTATTATGATCCAGCAAAAAAATATCTTTTTCAAAGTTCTCATTGTAATTAGTAGTTTATGTTGAATTTCACTTTTTTATTTTTACGTTTTGCTTTTCTTAAGACGATTACCATTGCATCTGAGTTCTCTGATTCATCTAATTCTTGCGGCGGAATTGAATATAAACTTCCGAAAAACCAAGCTTTATCAAATACTCCTGCTTTTTCAATCAGCATCTTCATCTCTTGAAGCAGATACCACCTAACTTCACTGATATTCCGGGTCTCAACAATAGGAGCGTTACCGTGTTTTATTTTTAACTTTGTTGTAGTTAACCAAGTTTGCTTAAGTGAGTTGTAGATATCGCCGGGAGTTCCGAAAGTAATTTCCACAGAAAAATTTCCCTCTTTCGAAATCCAAGAATTTATTTCATCGTCTGGAAAGAAAAACTGTGGATGAGTTCCCTCAATTATATATATACCGCCGTCGGTCAAATTTTTTGCGACTGAGCGGAAGTGATTAACCATATCATCATTAGTTAATATATGAGCAATACTCTCCATTAGAGTTGCGGCTAGAATCACTTTGCGATTCAACTTGAAGTTAATCATATTACCGACAATACCCTTGATTTGATTACCTTCTTTCTTTGCTTCATGAAGAGCGTATTCGATCATTTCATCCGATAGATCGAGAGCAGAAGATTCCCAGCCTCTTTTCGCAAATTCTCTTGTGTGTCGTGCGGGTCCGCATCCAAGTTCAAGAAAGTTTTTTCTTTGTAATTTAGATTTCTTTACTTTAGCTAGGTTATTTAAACACCAAATTAAAAAATCGCATTCTACATCAAACTCACGATCTGAGAATGCGATATCGTATGCTTTTGCATTTCGATAAAATTCCTTGGACATCAATACTCCATGTTTTGGAACAGAAAAATGTTTTTCGATATTATTGTGAACTTTATTCGGTAAACTTTGGTTGCTAATATACAGTTATTATGAAATGGAGGAAAACTTGAAAAGAATTATAGTTACGGGTGCTACGGGATTAATTGGTCAACATCTTGTAAATAAATTAATAAATAGAGGAGACGAAGTAGTTATCTTCTCTCGTTCAAAAGAAAAAGCAAAAAAAATTTTCCCTGATGCGGCTGAATATGTTACCTGGAATTATGATTTACTTGGGGGTTGGGAAAAGAATTTAGAGGGTGCTGATGCCGTTATTCATCTTGCCGGTGAAAATGTTATGGGCGGCAGATGGAATGAATCTCACAAGAAGAAAGTTGTTGAAAGCAGAACAACAGGAACAAAAAATATTGTAGATGCAATTTGTAATGCAATCAAAAAACCAACTGTATTCGTATGTGCATCCGCAATTGGTTACTATAACAATGCGATTGATTTAGAAGTTGACGAAGATTCATCCGCCGGAAAGGGATTCCTTTCTGAAGTAGTGCAAAAGTGGGAAGAGGAATCGGCTAAAATTGACAGATGTAATGTAAGAAGAGTAAACATTCGAACAGGAATAGTATTGGATAAAAATGATGGCGCTCTGGCAAAAATGTTAACTCCATTTAAATTCTTTGCCGGAGGTCCGCTAGGCTCCGGTAAACAATGGATGCCATGGATACATATAGAAGATATTTCCAACCTGTTCATCTTTGCAGTTGATAATGATGTAGAAGGAATACTAAACGGTGTTTCACCAAATCCTGTTAAGATGAATAATTTTGCAAAAATATTAGGGCAAGTACTTTATCGCCCGTCATTCTTTCGAGTACCGGAATTTATATTAAGTATGATTCTTGGAGAAGCTGCCGAAGTTGTAACAGGGGGGTCAAAAGTTATACCTAAACGAACGCTGCAGGTGGGATACAAATTTATTTATACAGATCTAAGAGAAGCATTGAAAAATATGCTTTAGACTAATCCCACCACGCAACAACATTGGAAGAACTGCTGCCGCCTGTAGAAGACCCGCCCACAGAAAGCGTTGCCTGCATTATCGCTTCTCGAGAGTATTTGATAGTACCTGTTCCATTGCCTATTTGATTTCCACTTGACGGTGAGGGGGATAACCCAACAACCGCTCCAATAATATTGTTGTGAATATGCACGATATCATCGGCTATTAGTAAACCTTTGAATGTACCCCAGTTCATATTCTTTATTGTCGCATCATTAGTTGAGTTATGCACAACCAAAATACCATCTCCGTCTATATTAGCCGGGCTCCATGTTCCGCCTGCAGGTAGTTCAACATAAGTAACACCTTTCAAAGGATATGTTAATAGGGAAGGATTAGTTACATATTGACTTCCACCTGCTCCACTTAACGCTAGTGATTTTAATGTTCCGGGAGGATACCCCATAGCAGCTCCTCCAAGTACACCATCGGGAGTTGACGGATAGCCGCCGGGATATGATTGCCCTTCCAATCTCACATTATTGTTTTCTACCTTTGCAGGCGCATAATCGGTACCGCTCTCAGTAGAGCCAAGATGTGAATTCCCCTTTCGATTAAAATTATTGGTTGTCCAAATTGCATAAGTTCCTGCTCCGGGAACTAAGTTTCCGTTTATGTCATGATCTCTTCCGTCAACTCTCAAATTTCCACTTGTCTCAACCTGGTTGTTTGTCGTTATTGCCGCAAGGACGGATGCTGGAATAAATCCACCTCCACCGCCGATAGTAGTGTAAGCTATTGATGTATTAGAAACTTCTTGATCAGTTCCCGAACCAACAATAGCCGTTGAAGTAATCATAACAACATTAAGAGAATCAAAAGTTGTATCCGCTAAAGTTGTATTTAATATTCCGTTGAACAAAGAAAGATTGGTGTAGCCGCTTCGCCACGAATTGGAATCAGTCAATTCTCTTAATGCCATTTGAATACCAGTTTGAGCAATGTTATGTGCATTCTGCTGGTTGTAATATCTAATCATATTATTGGTTGCCTGGCTTGAAGTTTCGGTTAAATTTATAAATGTTACCGAAATAACAGCGCTAATTCCAAGTACTAGTATAAGTATTGCTTTACCGCTCATAGTTATCTCAAATTATTCGGTTGTACTAATCTTTCAATGTATGTGGTTACGTATTCGTCATTATATGCAAACACACTTTCAATATTTAATGCAAATTTTATCGATCTTACTTCTGCCGGTGTAGAAGTCAAATTCCCAGATGCATCGTAATACCAAAGTCTAAATCGAGTAACCCCCACGTTACTTGTCTGTGGCTGTCCTCCGTTAATTGTCCTATACAAAAGAATATCACGCGGGTTTGGGGTGCTGCTGAGTGCAGATGTATCACTAGTAAAATAAGCAATTGTTTCAGGAGTGCCATCGTTGTTAATATCATATCTAAAAGTAATTGCATTGCTGTCGGCAATTAGTACCGCAGGATCGGGCGAACGGTAACCGATTTTTTTAAAATCATATTCTATTTCTTCAACTAAAGAAGTAAGATTCTCTTGCGTAATTTTATTAAATGATAAATTTCCGGAAGACTGCAGTAAAGTAGAATTCAAATTAAGGATTATAAAAAATATCATTCCTCCAATAAATGTTGATCCCGCTATGTCTAATAAGTATGCCATCTTTAACCTAATATGTTATTGCGCTTCTTATTTGTAATGAAGGTAGTGTGAAGAAAAAAGGACTAGTTACTGTAATAGTTATTCGTTTACAATAAGTTCTTGATCCCGAAACACTATTTGGGTTTGACACCGAAACATATTCAACCTGACAATTTAGCATGAAATTCTCGGCGATATCGGTATTTACTAATCGTGAGTAACCGTTATAATCATCAATATCGTTATATGTTGTTAGTGATGCAAATGCCTGAGAACTTGAGGTATCAGGCATGCTTATATTTTCACCTGTCTCGGGACCCAAAGTAGATGTTAAATCATTTGGAGAATTAATAGTTCCAGATATTTCAACCTGGTCGAAAGATTTCGTCTTAATTTCGTCAATAAGGGATTGTGCAAGCGAAACACCGGTAATAACGATCTCGCTTTCGGTTATAGAGACGTCATTATTAAGTATATTATTGTTTACTGTCAGAATTAATAGACTCAATATTGCTAAGGCTCCTATCGTTATTAATAAATTTCCACCCATTTTTGTTCTTCTTTAGTTAAGAGTATGCTTATAGAAAACTCTTTCAATCTAGTCAACTATAATTAGCAGTTTCTTGTATCCTTTTCAAAATAATGAAATCACATGAATAATCATATGCAATTATCATGCTAAAAAAAGTTGCAATTATAAGCAGTGAATCTATATAGATACGAAACAAAGTGTAAGATGTTGAGACTTTGCATCGTTTTGGGAAGGGGAGAGAGAATTGTTATCCTGCAATCGTTACTATTCGTACCAAGAAATAATTTCAAATTGATCAGTAGTTGGAAAAAGAGGAGGAACGGTTGTCAACATTCTTTCGTCATAAACAACATGCCTTTTGTATCCATTAGTGATATTCCCGGAATTATCTGCAATAGCAATTTGTTCTTCTTTGGCGGCAACAGCACTTCCCATTAATTTAAGAGTTCCGCTCGGTGGAATTGTTTTATCATCCATTTCAAATCCGCCTTGAGCCGCAAAAATGGCTGCATGTAAGTTGATATCCTTATCTTGAACGTTAGCGGTAGTATTCGCAATTCTTACATTATTACTTGCTAATATTCCCAACATGTCTGTTGATGCTTCATTTACAACGTAGTTATTAATTGAGGGATCCCAAATCATCGGAGGTTGTGTATAGACTAAATCATCAACAAGGTAAACGTTCCCATGCCCCGTGCCTGAAGATTCGCCTGCAGCAATTGTAACTTTACCTTTCAATGTTCCTGATGTATAAATATTACCGAATCCAACATAGAGTATATTATTAGGTGCAAAAGTAGAGAGTGATTGTGTAATGGGGGCGCTGTAAGTTGAACTGTCACTCCCTGTTCCAGTTCTATATGTTACTGTTCCGTCTGCATTAAATGTCAACCACACATCTGTTCCGGTAAAATAAGATGCACCGCCGCTTGCCAGTCCATCTATTGCAGCAGCTTTTTGATCGGTGAATTGGTAGTTATTTGGAATTTCAACACTCACACCGGATTCATATCCACCATGGAATTCCGGGAAATAACCGTTTTTTTCTAAATTTTTTTCAGATGGATTCATACCTTTAAGTGCTGTAACTTTTCCCCAAAATACAGGGCTTCCGCCAATATTTAATTTTGATTCTGTGTGAAGGGGACCCCAAATTGTATCACCCGTTACAAATACTTTCGAACTCATATTGCCTGCATACCACGCATATTTTGCAAAGTTGCTTGCTTTAAGTTTAACAATAACAGTTGAGCTTTCACCGTTGAAGCTACCAATTGAAGTGACAATTAACACATCACTACTTGAGGTAACACTTACATTAACTAAGCCTTCTCCTATTGCAAGGTTGTTAATGCCGGTTGTCCATGTCGGGTCAATAAATATTTCATTTAATGCCATATTGGCACCGCTGCCGGCAATATTATAAGCTGATGTTCTGGAAAAATAACTTACTGAATTATCGACTGATCTATTTGTAAGATTCCCGAAGTTATACCCGACAACCAGAAAAATCAGTGAAAATCCAAGTACTAATAATACTGTTGCTTTCCCGCCCATCTTATCACCTATTTTTTAAATTTCTTGCTGCTAATCTTATCTGCCGCCAAAATGCTGAGGAATAATTTTCATCATAAGCTTCAGTGTTTTCGACAGTGATATTTATTTGCATAGTATAAATCTGACTAGGGTGTGTAATGGGAAAAGGAAGTTCATTACCAATTGCATCATAATAAACCATACTGAATTCAGTTACACCCAGATTTGCTCCTTTCGGAGTTTCATTATTTTCAACTCGATACAGCATTCTATCTCTCGGATTAGCTGTACCGGTAAGATCGCTCGTTGGTCCTGTAAAATACCTGAGTGTATCAACATTCCCGTCCGAATTAAGATCAGTAAGAAAAGAAATATCGTTTGAATCTGCCGCTAAGATTGCTTGTGAAGGATCGGGAATTTTTGTCCAATCGGCACAATAACCGATTTTTCTAAAATCGTATTCTAAAAGAGTAACAACTTCAACAAGATTTTGCTGAACAATTAACTCTCCACCGTACACATAAGTGTTCTCAACTGCGGCATCGTTCATACGGAAGAGAATTAATAACAACATTCCGCCGATTATTGTTGAGCCAAGTATGTCGATTATTGTACTAAATCCCATTGAATCACCTAAAATAAAAGTAACTATAAATTGAAGACAATCGCACTGTATCCATCATAAAATCGCTAGTAACTGTTACATTCATCCGCTTATGCCATGTTTTGGAACCTGTTGTTAAATTTGGATTAGAGGGATTCACATAGAATACTTCGCATACAATTTTAAAAGGGGCAGAAGGGAGAGTAGTATCGATTTTAACGAGACCATTAAAATCATCAAAATCATTAAAGTTTGGATAAACTTCACCACTTTCGGGGCCAACAGTACTGAGTTGTGTCTTAGACGATATAGCGGTAGTATCGGTATTTTGATCAAATGCTTTTCCCTTAGCTTCCTCCAAAATTGACGTAGCAAGTGAAACGGCTAAGACACTGAATTTATTCTCCATTAACACTGTATTAGTATTAAGAAAATTATTGTTCACCCTAAGAATAACGAGGGTCAACAACATCAGTGCTGCAATTGTAATTAACATTTGACCTGTATTCATTTAACGCCTTTGTGCATTACGTATTAAGATAGAGAAAATACTCAATTAATTCTATTCAATTTTTATGCTAAGAAATAAGTTGAGCTTCTAGAGAGAAATGTGCAATTCTCTCCGGTAATTGTAAAAAGTTGGTAATTATTACCTGTATTTAATACATAAGTAGAATCCATTACACTAGGCGCATTTTTATTTTTTGATTCAGTATATTTTCTAATAATATTTTATATTACGGAAAACATCTAAAGTAGATTCTTAAATGGACGTAATAAATATACTTGTCGGTATAAATCTATTCGCAACAATTACCGCAAATGCTTCGGGTGCTAAAAAAGGGCTGAAATCCTCGATTAGTGAGGTTATTGAGAGACCCAAGACTTATCTTCAAAAAGTACCTTTGAATATTGCTGCACTTGTTTTAATTCTACAAGTTCTTGGTGTTTTTCAATTAGGTACGTTTAATATCGACGAGACAAATCCTTTTTATACTTACAGACTAGTAGGTTTAATAATCTTTATTGTGTTTTCATGGATTCAAGTTTGGTCATATAGAACACTTGGCGGTAATTACTCGCAAGAAGTTGTTATTACCAAAAAACAGCAGCTTGTTACGACAGGTCCCTTCAAATTTGTCAGGCATCCGCAGTATATCTCTCAATTATTATGTGATTTTGGTGCCGGGTTAGCTCTTTCAAGCTTTATAGTATTACCTATCGTTTTATTAGTTCAACTGCCTCTTTTTATTTTACGTGCACAGCTTGAAGAAAAATTATTAGTTAAAAGATTTCCCGATGAGTATGAAAACTATAAAAAGAAAACCGGGTTCATAATTCCATTCATTGGTTAATTTGAGAAAACATTTCTTACATAAAGAAATCATTTTTCTGATTTTAGTGTTAATCACTTCTAACATAAATGCACAGCGCATGTTGAAGATGTCATTAGACATTAATGGCAGAACCGAGCATATCTCATATTTAACCAGAGGAGGAATATCATATGCTTCAGCGAAAGAGATTGCTTTAGCGTTAGGCGGTAATTATTATTACAACGATGAAGCAGCGAAAATTGAATTGAAGTTTAGTTCGTACAATCTTAAGATCACTGCAAGAAATCAATTTTTTGTGTTGATAAATAAAACAGATAACTCGCAGCAAGTATTTCAAATTCCTATCTCAACTCTACTTGGCAAAGATGATGTGTTAGTCCCGATGATTTACTCAACAAAGTTTCTTTCTATTGCTCATGGCAAAGAAATAAATTACGACGATAATAAAAAACATATTCGAGTAACTGATAAAAGTTCCCCTGTCGCTGCGGGATTGCCAACTAAAGAAGCCGTACCTGCAAAACCCATACCTGATAAATCAAAAGAGAAAACACCGGTTGTAGTTGATTCGAAGTTTGATGTTTACGACATGTTGATTGATGAAAAAACCAACGGTACGATGATTCGATTGAAATCACAAAAGACCCTTAAAGGATATAGAAGCTCAATCAAAAACAATACGCTCTTTTTGTTTTTAACCGGTGCAAGTGTTGATCCAAAAGTTGTTAATATTAAACCGACCGGTTTAGTAAAAAAAATTATTCGTAAAAGTGTTGCGGGAAATATTCAGATGGAGTTTGATTTGAAGGACGGTTTCGCTTCGCACGAAACTTTTCAAGATATTGAAAGCAACGATATACTTATTTCTATTCAGAATAAAATGTTTGAAACACCTGCGGTTGATTTCGCAAGCAAAAAAGAAGAGTGGAAATTCGATGTTGTTGTTATTGATGCAGGGCATGGAGGAAAAGACCCCGGAGCGATTGGCGTGACCGGTGTTCGTGAGAAAGACGTAAATCTTGGTATTGCTTTAAAACTTGGTAAGCTTATCGAACAAAAACTGCCCGATGTTAAAGTTGTTTATACAAGAAACGATGATACATTTGTTGAATTATACAAACGCGGAAAAATTGCCAACGAAGCAAAAGGTAAGCTTTTTATTTCCATCCATTGTAATGCCCTTAAGAAAAAACCGAGTGATGCAAGAGGATTTGAAGTTTATCTTCTTCGTCCAGGCAGAACGAAAGAAGCCATTCAAATTGCTGAATTTGAAAACAGTGTAATTCATTTTGAAGATAATCCGGATAGATACCAGGCATTGACAGATGAGAATTTTATATTAGTAAGTATGGCTCATTCTTCATACATGAGATATTCGGAAAAGTTTTCGGATATATTAAATCAAACTTGGACGAAGCATACAAAAATTCCTTCGCGCGGGATTAAACAAGCCGGTTTTTACGTGTTGGTGGGAGCTTCAATGCCAAGCGTGTTAGTTGAAACCGGATTTTTAACCAACCGGGAAGATGAAGCATACTTAAAAAGCAGTAACGGTCAGCAGGATATTGCTAATGCAATTTTGAATTCTATTATTACTTACAAAGATTATTACGATAAAACTTTTGAAGAGACATCAAATTGATATTTGCTTTGATATTTCCTTTGCTAAGATTAATTTTACATCACTGTTAATAAAAATGTAATGAAAGGAACAGAATGACTAATGCACAAAAATGGGTAACTGTTGTACTTGCAGCCTTTATTTTTCTCTTTGTTTTATCGGATATTTTAAAGGAAGATACAATTATTAGGCATGACGATTTTCAAAATTATGGTACAGGGGAATTTAACGAAGAACGATCACAAGATGCACCCGGACTTGCGTTAATTAAGCAAAATGGTTGTTTAGCCTGTCATGGACAGGATTTAAGAGGAAATCCCAATCTTGGTCCCAGTTTATATAACGCAAAAAAACATTGGAACCGGGATGAGTTAATAAATTATCTTCGTAGTCCATTAGATTACAGCCGCGATCCTCGTTTTGCCGAGTATAAAAATCAATTCAGAAATATTATGATGCCGTCGTATGAGAATTTGGATGTGAAAGATTTGGGTACAATTTCAGATTATCTTTTAGGATTGCAGGGAGAGTAATAATTAATTAATTGTTTAGCAGAGCCTTGATTAACATGTCCTCGATCAAGGCTCTACCTTAACATCACAAATCTGATACCACTTCAATTGCAGGATTAACTTCCCGTTTCAATAAATTTTCAATCGCAACTAAAGTACCGCGAATAGCACTTGGGCATGTACCGCATGCGCCTTGGTATCTGATTTTTAATGTGTTTCCATCAAGACCCGTAACTTCCAAACCGCCGCCGTCGCCGGCTAAAGCCGGTCTAACTCGTTGATCCAAAATTGCATTGATATGTTTTAATAAATCAGACTGTTCGTCTTCCGAAAGTTTAACTTCTTTCTCAGCAGGAATTAGTGATTTATCAAATTTGGAAATAAATTCAACAAACGGTTTTTGAATTTGTCCCCAGCTTGCTTTGGAGTCTTTTTCAATAGTAACGAATCTATCCATATAGAAAACAGAAACAACACCTTCCAATTCAAAAATACCATTTGCAAGCGGATCATTCACAGCATCCTCTTTTTTCGCAAAATTGCGGGTTTCATGCTGTAAAAGTTTCTCATTCAGTATAAATTTCAAAGCCTGCGGGTTCGGGGTTAAGTCAACATCTTGAACCTGTAACATGTTTTCCTCCGGTTCTTTTTATAACTAACTAAACTAAATTTTTGTGAAATCAGTTCACTGATTGCTAATAAGAATCAATAATTTTGCCAAAAAATTATGCTATTTTCTGTTATCAATCAAGAGTACAAATTCTCCTTTTAGACCGTTTTTCTTAATTTCAGAAAGAACTGCGGAAATTTCACCTCGGTAGAATTTTTCTTCTTCCATAGTCAGTTTATACGCTACAACTACTTTTACGCTTTTCCCGAAAATCAATTCTATATCTGTTAATAACTTTATTAGTCGATATGGTGTGTCTAATATAAGAATCAGTTGATTAAGATTTTTGATTTGATTTAATTCTTTCCGCCGCGTTTCTTTATTTGGAGAAAGCCAACCGTAATAATAAAATTTTTCTATATCCAATCCCGAACCAATTAAAGCCGGTATAAGTGAATTTGCCCCAACTACCGGGACAATATCTATATTGTTTTGTATGCTGAGCGAAACAAGATAATGACCGGGATCAGAAAATAATGGCGTTCCGCCGTCAGAGATTAACGATACTGTTTTTCCTTCTTTAATTAATTTTAGTACTTCTTTTGCTGATTCAGTTTCGTTGTGTTCGTTTAAAGGAAAAAGTTCTTTCTGAATATCATAATTAGATAAAAGTCGGCGAGCCGGTTTTAACTCTTCGCAAATAATTATATCGGACTCCCGTAAAACTTTTAACGCACGAAGAGTTATATCATCTTTGTTCCCGATGGGTGTTGAGACTAAGTAAAGTTTTCGTTTCATAATATTCACTGCAAAGACGCAAGGGGTATTAAGGAAAACTATGTGTCTCCGCGCCTTAGCGGTTTAATTTAATAATACTCTCAACAATGATTTCAAATCACTTAACGCAACAACTTCTTTCTCGCCGGTTCTTCTAATTTTTATTTCAATGTTACCGTTCTTATAATTTTTTTCTCCAACAACAAGTTGAATAGGCATTCCCATTAAATCGGCATCGTTAAATTTGAATCCGGCAGATGCATCAAGTCTATCATCAAATAAAACTTCGTAACCTGCAGATATTAGCTCATTATAAAGATTAGTAGCCGCTGAGTTGATTTCATCATTCTTCATATTCAACCCGATTAGATGAATATGAAACGGAGTTAAATTCTCATTCCATATAATTCCGTGTTCATCATGATTTTGTTCAAGGTAACAAGCTAATACTCTTTCAACACCAATACCGTAACTTCCCATAACCATGGGATGTTCTTTCCCGTTTTCATCCAGGTAATTTGCCCCCATCGCATCGGTATATTTTGTACCGAGTTTGAAGATATGTCCAAGTTCAATAGCTTTGAATACATCAATAGGAGAATTACAATTTACACAACCTTCACCGCTTTCAACTGTACGAAGATCAAAATATTCGACTGTCGGTACATCGCGTATTAAGTCAATCCCGCCGATGTGATAATCATTTTCATTTGCACCGCTGTATAAATTATTTCCGTCTTTTAATCTATTGTCGGCAATTATTCTACCCTTAAATCCAATAGGACCGATTGAACCGGCATCAGCACCAGTAATTTCTTTTAGTTCTTCGGGATGTCCCGGACGAACATTTCCGCCGAGCACTCTTTCTAATTTTGTTTCGTTTACTTCATCATTACCGCTCATTAAAATAAGAACCGGTTTATCATCGTGTATATAAATTCTTGATTTTGCAGTTTCTCTATGGTCAATTTTTAAGAATTCACAAAGTTCATCAATTGATTTAATATCCGGCGTACTTATTTTTTCGATTTGTTTACTTTCTTTATGCCGTTTTACAGACTCAATAACTGATTCAGCTATTTCAACGTTTGCAGCATAACCGCATTTCTCACAATAAACAACCGTATCTTCACCGGCATCGGATTTAACCATAAACTCTTCGGATTTGCTGCCGCCCATTGCACCGGATGATGCGCCGACTACAAAATATTTCAATCCGCATCGATCAAATATTTTTCTGTAAGCTTGATCGTGAAGTTCATAAGATTTATCAAGTGCTTCATATGAAACATCAAATGAATAGGCATCTTTCATTAAAAATTGTCTACCGCGAATAACGCCGCTTCTCGGACGAGGTTCGTTTCTGAACTTGGTTTGAATCTGATACCAAATCTGTGGTAAATCTTTATATGATTTTACAACACCCTTTGCATGAAATGTCATTATTTCTTCGTGAGTTGGAGCTAAAACATAATCACGGTTTTTTATATGAAACATCGTATCTCCGAATGCTTCAACACGACCGGTTTCTTCCCAAATCTCTTTCGGATTAAGTGCAGGTAGATGAAATTCTTGTCCGCCGATTGCATTCATTTCTTCTCTGATAATATCGGAAATCTTTTTGATCATTTTATAACCGACCGGCAGAAAAGAATATATTCCGGAGGATAACATTCTAACCAAACCAGCTCTTATCATTAAAATGTGACTTGGTATAACCGCATCAGCAGGTACTTCTTTTAATGTTGGTACAAAGGATTTTGATAAACGCATAAATATTATTTCTCCAATAATCGAATGAGCAAAAATAGTAAATGATTGGAACAATCCCCATACTCTTATATAGGTTCGTTATTGTAAAGTAATTGTTTATTTTTGTGGCAATAACAATAAAAGAACAAATGAAGAATAGAATAAACATATCAACCGGCACAAAGTGGGAAGATGTTGTCGGCTATTCACGACTTGTAAAAGTTGATAACCAAATATTTGTTACAGGTACAGTTGCCGTTGATGAAAACGGAAATGTTGTTGGCGAAAACAATGTTTATGAACAAACCAAATTTATTATAGAGAAAGTAAAGAAGATTTTGAATCAAGTCGGTGCAGATTTAGAAAATGTTGTTCGTACAAGAATGTTTGTAACTGATATTTCAAAATGGGAAGAAATCGGTAAAGCTCACGGTGAATTTTTCAACGCAATAAAACCTGCGACAACAATGGTTGAGGTAAGTAAACTTATTGACCCAAAATTTTTAATAGAAATTGAATTTGATGCTGTTTTGGAGAAGGAGAAACAATGAAACTTAACTTTGATCCGGTAACACAAGACCTGCCCGAAGGTGACGGAAAATATCTTCCTACAACAAGAACATTTACGATTGATTCACATGGAAGTAAACTATTGGGATCGATATTAATTGCATCTGGTGAACCGATTCATCCTACCGTTATAATGCTAAATGGTTTCCCGGGCAATGAAACCAATATGGATATTGCACATTCAATTAGAAGAGCCGGGTTCAATGTAGTGCAATTTCATTTTAGAGGATCATGGGGAAGCGAAGGAAATTATTCATGGCAGAATTCTTTAGAAGATACAGAGAATATCATCAATCATTTTTGTTCGGAAGATTCCGCAGATTTATACCGCTGCGATCCGAAGAAATTAATTTTAATTGGTCATAGCATGGGCGGATTCATTTCATTAATGAAAGCTGCCGAACATAGCTCGATAAATTATGCGGGTTCATTTGCCGGTTTTAATTTGGGACTTTGGGGTGACTTCGTAAAGGAAAATGAAGAAATAAAGTTAATCTCGCTTGAAAGAATGAGAGAATCTGTTGAGTTAATCAAAGGGACTTCTGCCGAAACTCTTCTTGAAGAGATGATTAATAATCATGAACAATGGAATTTGGTTAACCGGGTCGAAAACTTATCAAAGAAAAATTTATTATTAATTGCAGCAAAGTATGACCAGATTGCCCCGGTTGAACTTCATCATAAACCATTGGTTAACGTTATTAAAAGAATGAATTCGAATATTACTGAAAAAATTATTTCAACAGGACACACATTCTCGGATAAAAGAATTGAATTAACACGTGAAATAATAAACTGGCTTACAAACATTGAATAATTATTATGAATAAAAATTATGTAGATATGTCTCCCGACGAATTTAGAAACTATGGTTATCAATTAGTTGATTGGATAGCCGACTACTTTGAAAATATTGAAGAGTATCCTGTTCTCGCAAAAATTAATCCGGGTGATGTAAAATCAAAACTACCAAAATCACCCCCCTTAAAACCGCAAAAGTTAGAAGAAGTTTATAGTGATATTGATAAGATTATTATGCCGGGTATGACTCACTGGAACCATCCGAAATTTATGGCTTACTTTAATTCAACGGCGAGTGGACCGGGTGTATTAGCAGAACTGCTTTCCGCAGCTTTTAATATTAACGGAATGCTTTGGAAATCATCTCCGGCTTCAACAGAATTAGAAGAAGTAGTGATGGATTGGCTGCGGCAGATGATCGGTCTGCCCGAAAAATTTTGGGGCATAATTTACGACGGCGGTTCTGCTTCAACCTTACATGGAATTGCAATGGCGAAAGAAGCAATTGAAGGAAATCGATTCCGTGTTAAAGGAATGATTGGAGATGAAAAAGGAAAAAGATTGAGATTATATCAGTCCGAACATGCACACTCATCCGTTGAAAAAGCTGCCTTAACTTTAGGGATTGGAGTGGAAGGTGTTCGTAAAATTTCAGTTGATAAAAACTTTAGCATGATTCCATCAGAATTAAAAAAAGCAATTGATGAAGATAGAAAAAACGGATGGCTTCCGTTTTGTGTCGTCGGAACAGTCGGTACAACATCTTCAACTGCAATTGACCCGGTAACTGAGATTGCAAAAATATGTAAAGAAGAAAATCTATGGCTTCATGTTGATGCCGCACATGCCGGATCAGCAGCAATCTTACCGGAAATGAAATATATATTAAACGGATGTCAAGAAGCAGATTCGTTTTATTTCAATCCGCATAAGTGGATGTTTGTTCCGATTGATGTTTCTGCATTCTTTACTAAACATCCCGATCTTCTTAAGAGAACATTTAGTCTTACAGCCGAATACTTAAAAACAGAACATGACACTAAAACAAAAAATCATATGGATTACGGGCTTCAATTGGGACGAAGATTCCGATCGCTTAAGTTATGGTTTTTAATTCGTTACTTCGGTGTTGAAGGATTACAGAATATAATTCGTGAACATTTACGTTTGGCAAAACTTGTCGAAGGCTGGGTAAAAGATTCTGAATTATTTGAGTTAATCGCACCTGTAAATTTAAGTACTATCTGTATGCGTGCTGTTCCTAAAAACATTCAATCCGAAGATGAGTTGAATAATTTTAATGAAAGACTCCTCGAAAAAATTAATGAAAGCGGTGAATTCTTCTTAACTCACACAAAATTAAACGGTAAGTTTACAATTAGAATAGTTATTTCAGGTCTACGAACAACCGAAAAACATGTGCGTGGAGTTTGGGAACATATAAAGAAATGTTTAGAGAATTGATTTATAACCTTTCACCGTACGAAGAATTCTGTGAATCAAAATTATTTTCAGCGTATTAAAACCTATTTTTCGTGATATTCTCACGATATCAAATTAACCATTGATTTTTAATCTCCGATAAATCGACATAATGTCTTGATAATTTCGATAAAATTTATATTTTAATAGATAGTATTAATGATTGCAACAGAGGATAACAATAATGCGGCATTCCAAATATATAATACCGGTAATTGGTTTAATAATTTTTATTGTAGGATGTGCGGATCATATTGTTTCCGAATGTGAAGAATGTAACCCTATCGTAGAAGATGTAAAATTAAACACATTCAACGGTATTCAAATAAAACTCTTTGATACTACATGTGCGCTATCGGGCTGTCATGGAAGCAATGCAACTCAAGCTAATTTATTA
>CAYLVF010000006.1:0-14374 GCA_964387045.1 uncultured Melioribacter sp.
ATGGAAAAAGAATTGAAACGTTGCCTGGTTATAAAAGAGCAAACTTTATTTCAAAAATATCACAAGATAACTTAGAAAATTTTGGATCAAAATTAACAATTAAAGAAAACTTTGCTGTTTACTATAATAAATCAAAAAAAGAGAGAAGTTTTTTTAAAAAAGCCATAAGGAAAAAGGACTTTAACGAAGCGCTTAAAAAATTATTATCTATATCTCCTATACCCTTCGAAAATAGACTAGATGAACATGCCATTTCATTTAGCGGTGGCGAAGCGGAATACTTTGCTACTTTAGCCGCTTTTATAAGTGAACCAAAGTTGTTATTATTAGACGAACATACAAAAAAGCTTGATCTATCTAGAAAGACCCTAATTGAAAAGATAACAGCAGACTATATTTGTAATAATAACATATTTGCTTTATGGGTTACCCATGATCCACAGCAAATAATAAAATATATTGACCAAATTCTTTGGTTGAAAAGAGGGACAATTTTAGAATGTACACAACTTGTTAGACCTTTTGACGAAAAAATATTGCTTGAGAAATTACAACAATTTCAACAAGAGTAGATAAAATGCCAAGAAGTCAATTCAAAGATGTATTGTACGAAACTTTTGAGGAAACTCGAGAGGATATTTCAAAAGCGATTTTAAAACAATCTTCTTTACCTCCTACTTATCCCTCTTTAGGTCCCGTCATGTTTTTTCTCGCAGATTCTGCGACAGGGTGTATTCATAATTGGTCAGGGACAACATGGAAGGAGCTAAAATTAGGGTGGATGTTACGTGAAATTTTTTCTCCTCTTGATGATATCATTAGTGAAACCCGATATGAAATTATAGAATTAATATTGAACAATTCTAATAAAGAAAAAGCAAATGCAATATTTAAGTTACAAAAGGAAACTGATGAAATAAAATCAGAACTTTTCTTTAACAATTTTTATGATACAAATAAAAATGAGATTAGCATAACAGCTCTAAAGTCTAAATTAGTATTAGATATTGCTGATGACGAAATTAAAGATTTGATTGACACACTCAATATGATATATAATTTACATCCTCAACTGAAAATAATCAAAGAGAATTACGCTAGAAAGTTTGACAGATTCTGGGATGAAGACGAAATTAATAAAATTTGTCAATTCATTAATCAAACAAAAGAACTATTAGAAACAAGTCTATTCCCTCGCCTTGTGTACGTCGTTAATAAATACTTGAAAAATTCGGGTATTGAATTTCCTTTGACAAGAATTGATGAAAAAAGAACTTTCAAGTTAGTAGAGAAACTTAATGCTATAACACAGGGGCGATTAGAAGCCTTTACTGAATTTGAAGAATTGATAAAGAACGATAATGGTGAAGATTTCAGTATCTGTCAAGAAGATAATTGTAATAATTGTAATTCTATGCCGCAGTTGTGTAGATATATTTTTGAGCATCCCCGAGTTCAAAGAGATAAAGATTTAAAGGCTAATGTACAAAGAGATTGGAATAGTTATCTGCAATCCGTGTTAGGTCCTAAGGAGAAAAATCGGAATATTGTCGAGATTGAAAGGAAAACTGAACGTTTAGTTAGATTATTTGCATATTTTCCTCAAGAAATACGCTCTAGTAATATTTTTAATAAATTACAAAGGAGATTGAAAAAAGAATTAAAGCTAAGAAAGGACTATGAAATTATCGAACTTAATGATTTATCGCTTTTAAAAGAGCTTAGTTATGATAATACAGAAACATCATCCTATAAACTATATAATTATACTCATAAGCTTGAGAGACTTTATTATGGGGGAACTGTTAATAAAGATAACAATTATGTTAAAGTAGATAATGCATTTATTATTCCCATACGTATTTTTGACGCACAGATAAAAGGACAACTTGTGATTTTATCACCAGATAAAATTTCCAAAACAGACTGCTTTAATGCTATTAATAGACATTACAATGAAATTAAGGAAGCTGCTAAACTGGATTTTTATGCAAGTATTTTTGAAGAAATCTCTTCTAATGATTTTGTTAATAACTCCTTTGCATATGTATTATCCTTTAACCTTCCTAAGATCCTAATGCTTGAGGGAGTAATAACATGGGACGGGAAGAAATTTGTTAATATTGCAGTTAAAGAAAAAGATGATGCAATATCGGCAAATAGTTATAGTCATTTGAGTCTAAGATTTAAGAAGATAAATGAAATAGAAACTTCTGATAGAATCACGTTCGAAGATATCGACAAAATTTACAATTACATTCAGGATAAGAAGGCTTGGGATTATAGATCAGAAGATTTTAATTATCATACTGAAGTTATACCATCTGACAGTGAATCGCCCTTTGATATCTTTCTAGATGGTGAAAGAGTAAAGTCAGCTTTAATAATTGAATTCAATCCGAAGTCCCCGGAACCACTTATACTTCTATTATTCTTTTGTGAGTCAGCCGAACAAATCCAAATTTCTGCTGAAGATATAGTTGATACTATATATTACAGCTTTATTTTTCAACACATAGCTTCTCTTTACAAATCACATCTCCTTTGGAATACTCTAAGTCTTCATAATCATATGAAAGGTGAAATAGATCGTGCTAGGAATACAATCGAAGATTCAATCAAATACCTAAAAGAAAATTATATCAAAAAAGAAGACGAAAATTTTAAAAAACAAATTGAAAATCGTTTGGAACCGAATTATCTGACATTGAAAATAGTGCTTGATACACAAAAAATAATAGAAGAAACCCCGGGAGAAAGGTTTAATATTTTTAAAGAATTGAAAATTATAACCCAAAGGTATAAGCAGAAGGATAAAAACATAAATATCTTTATTAAAAACACATTTTCGGAAAAGAACATTATGGTATATGGAAGTCCTACAAGATTTACTTTGATAGTAGACAATTTAATGAGAAATTCTTACGAAGCATTTAATAAAAAAAATAACCCCAAAGGCAATATAATTATTACTATTTATCATGACAATGATTTTCTAAGTCTCATTTATCAAGATGATGCCGGTGGAATCGACAAAACTAATTTTTTTAGTGATAATATTTTTTCAATAAAAACTATGGCTCAAGATAATCGTAAGAAAGGTTTTGGTCTATACCAAGTATATGTATTTGCGAAAAGTATGGGTTGGGAAATAAGATATGAAGAAGTCGAAAATGGTGCTCAATTTACAATTTCTTCAATCCCCTTGACATAGGAGGTGGTGAAAATGAAACATTTTCTTTTATTCTCAGAAGATGATGATAATTTTATAAGCGTACAGCAATATATTAGAGATAGCATGATGACAGAAGAGAATGTTGAATTAACCACCGCTTCGTTATCAGAAATTTCGAATTTTGAAAATGAAGGTTTACCCACAGTATTAATTCTAGATGATATACCTGAAGAACTGTTGATTACATATAGAATACTGCACGAATATTTTCAATGCTTGATGTACAGAATTACAAATGTAGAGATGGGAATAGAAGCTATAAAAAAAATAAAACCTTGGATAATTGTTGTGGATATGAGTTTGGACGATAGTGATGGAGATAATTTTAAGGGATACAATATTATAAAGCAATTAAGCCAAATCGAATCTCTTAAAATAATTCCCTCTGTAATTTATACAAAACGTCCAATTACAGATGCGCAGTTAGCGGATATTAGTCATTTGTTCTATGTTTGCAAAAATGATTCTGATAGCAAACTGAAATTACAGAAGTGTGTTCGTGATGCTGCAATTGCCAGAATTATAAGAAAAGAAAATGTTTCCAAAGAAGAGGCAGAAGAACGGTTAATTAGCTTGAGGGAAAACCACTCTAGTAATAATTGCAAGTTGTCCGAACTTAATATTGAAACGATAGTCGGTAATTCCTCGGAATTAAATGAAGCGCTAAAAAATTTTTACAGTATTGCTGAGTCAGATGCAGCTTTGTTAATTTTAGGTGAATCAGGTACCGGTAAAGAAGTGGTTGCCCGCGCAATACACAATTATGGGAAAAGAAAAGACGAACCTTTCATAGTTGTTGATAGTGCTTCAATACCTAGCCAATTGCTTGAAAGTGAATTGTTTGGACATGAAAAGGGAGCATTTACTGATGCTCATAAACAGAAAAAGGGAAGGTTTGAACTAGCACCAAATGGAACGATATTTTTAGATGAAATAGGTGAGTTAGAACTGTTCCTACAAGCAAAAATTTTACGGGCTATACAACATAAAGAATTTGAAAGAGTTGGGGGAACAGAAATTATAAAAACTAATGCAAGGATTATTTCAGCAACTAACGTAAACTTAGAAGATGCTATAAAAAAAAATAAATTCAGAAAAGATTTATATTATAGAATTTCAACATTAACTATAGATCTACCCCCCCTAAGAGAAAGAATGGAAGACATACCTATTCTTGTGAACCACTTTATAAAGAAGTATCAGCATGAAAATGATAATATTAGTTATGATAGTGAATTTATTGAAGCATTACAAGTTTATAATTGGCCAGGAAATATCCGAGAGTTAGAAAATGAAATGCACCGAGTTATTGATTTAGCAACAAGAAATGAAAGGGGAGAAATAATTTTACAAAGATCTATTTTGTCAGTTAATATTATCAAAAACGCAAATAATACAAAGATTAGGAGTGATTTTAATTATATTGCAACCAAATTAAGATATAGACTTTACTCCCAATTTAGTGATGACTTTTGGAATGATTGGGAGTATTCTATAAATGTACTAAAGGAACAGTTTTTGAGTAAAAAATCTCCCTCACGTAAAACTCTTAACATATTGGAAGAATCCTTATCACAAAAAGAATACTATAAAAAAGAGATGTCTAAATTAATCGAGAATATTACTCCTGAAACGATTACTAAAAATTTTAAAAAACTTATTGATTTGGACAATTCGTTAAAAAGTTATGACTCGTCTAAACTGGAAATTAATAATAGGGAAATACATAAAGAGGCAGTTCGTTCAAGTAAGAAATCAATTTATGCTGACTTTAGTAGAGAATCTTTTCATGATGATTTTTTAAATAGTAATGAAGTACCGTTTACCACTGCAAATCAAACGATTTCTATATTAACTCTTTGGACATATTTTGTAACAAAGGAAAAAATTGTGTGTCTTGGTGAAACAATTGGAATAGAGGATGATTTAATAAAAAGAGGATTGTTATGTACTGCAGTTCTTACCCTAAATCTCCCAACTCAATCTTCATTTGAAATATTGAGATTATTTTTCTCCTTATCAAGAGACCATTCTATGAAAGATGATCATATACAAAAGACTAAGATTGTTTTATATAGTTTTAGTTCAGTCAATCCAAGAAATTTTTATAAGTCTATCGTAAGAACGTTCACACATTTTGATAAATTTTGGTCATCATTAACAACTGGACAATTAGAAGTATGAGACAAATAAATAATATAGCTCTAATCCAACCAATAATTAAGGTTGGGAAGGCGTTAAGAATACAAAAATCTCCCACCGGTATTCAATGTATCTCTGCTTACTTGAAACAATACGGATATAGTACAAAAATGTTTCATGAAGAAGAAAGCGAGAAGTTATATAAAGACATTATTTCATATTCGCCAGATATGATAGGCTTTTCTGCCTTTACCGTGAACTTTCCAGCAGCGTTAAAGATTGCAGGAAATCTCAAACATTATTTACCCGATGTCCCTATAGTTCTCGGTGGCTGGCATGTAAGTGGAGTTGCTGAATCGTATTTAAGAAGATATGAAGAGTGGAGTATAAGAGAGATACTAAGCCCTAAATCCCCTTTTGATTATATTATTATAGGTGAAGGTGAAGAACCAATTGTAAAATTAATAAATACCTTAAATGAAAGTAGCCCTAATATTGAATATGTACTTAAGGATATTGAAGGGATTGGCTATCTTGACAATAAGGAACAGATTGTTATTAATCGAGGCGGAAGGATAAGTGATCTGAATGAACTGCCTGATCCGGATTGGGAAGGATTGGATATAAATAAGTACAGAGATCAGCGCAACACATCGATGATAGATTTATCAGTTCATGTTCAACGTGGCTGCAGGTTTAGCTGTACATTCTGTCAGACGCCAAGTTTATATCAAAACTCAGTGAAAAGAATGTCGCCTGAAAGAGTTGTGAGTTATTTGGAATATCTTATTTCAAAATTTCAGCCCTCTGCTATAACATTTACTGATGAAGATTTTATGTCAAATCCCACTTGGATAAAAGAAGTATGCACCTTAATAATAGAGAGAGACTTGAATAAAAATATCACATACGGTTCTTTCGGTTCCCTAAATGACATAATTAAGTTTGAGAAACATGGTGCTTTAGAATTGCTAAGTAAAGCAGGATGGAAAAACTACTTTGTCGGAATTGATTCTCTAAACTCCCCAACATTGGTGGTGTATGATAGACCCATCAGCCAAAATGAAAAAGAAAATATTCCTTCATATATAGAAAAAATCCAAGAAGCTATTAACATCTCAAGGAAAAGAAATTTACTGCTGTTTGGTGATTACATAATCGGGTACTTTGAAGAATCCGAAGAACAGCTTAGAACTGGTTTTGAAAATCTCATGATATTGCGAAATATGTTATATGTTTACTTGCCTATCTTTACGCCCTTTCCCGGAACTTCACTATGGGAAAATACTATTAAAAATAATATGTTGATAAAGAAGAATGACAAAGTCGATTGGTCTCTTTTCGATTGCAGTCATCAAGTATGTGAGCTTCCATATGATGCTGTAAAACTAAGGGACACTTTTGAAAAGAAATATTTCACTTCACAAAATTATTTTACGGATATGATGACTCATGTAAATAAAGAACCAGAGTATTTAAATGATTGGTATTTGCCATTGTTTTATAAATTAAAAAATGACCATAAAACAACTTTAACTTTTGACCGCATTATTCAAGAGTTAGAGAAACTAAATGATCACAAAAAAATTAAAGCTACTGCAGAAAGCATATCACACTTCTAGCATTTTAGCAGCTCTGATAACAGAAAGATAAGTAAACTTATCACCATGCCTCTACATAGCAAGTTTATTTGATGAGGTTTATTATCCTACAAAACAACTAAATAATACCCCTCTTTTTCTACACTACAAATTTTACTACCCCCATTTTGTTATATAAAACCATTTTTAAAGTGGTACGCTGTTTGAGTTAGTTTCTATAGAAATAAAAATGAAGGTATAAAGAGTAATGCACAATGGAAAATATATTCATTTTTCGATAGTATAAAATCGTTTAACTAATAGGAAACTAAAATGCAAAATGGTACAACATCCATATCATTATTGATAATCTCCTTTATAGCATTTTACTTCTTCGGTAGGATGTTAAGAACGAGATTCATTGGAGGATGCATTTCTACTATTATAGGTTTATTCGTGCTCTTGTTCGTTTTGGGCTTTATCATGAACCCCGGATCAATTATCATAATGAACTTTCGTTGGATGGATGAAATACTCTTTAGAGAAAACCCATTACTAGTATTCGCAGTACTTGGGGGATTTTTCGTAGGACTTAGAACCGGCGGCAACAGATAAACAAGGGAGAACAGAACAATGAAATTTATACAAAAAACCATAACAATCTTATTCATAGCTATTTCAGTTGTGTCTGCTAAAGTTCATGTAATAGTCTATGATTGTTCGGGTTCCTTTATAGGACTGAACGAGCCTGAAATCTTACTGAAGGGTTCGTTATTGAAAATAAATGAATTGATCACTGCTGCTACGCATAATGATACAATAATATTTTTCCCGATCAGAGAAAATTCGACAATATCTTCTCTCAATCAAATTATGCTGGTAAAAGAAAAAGCAAAAACTGTATTTGATCCGACAGTGAAAACGAAAAATGGAAGATTGATAAAAAGTTTTGTTAATGGTGTGCTTGTCGAAATAAACAAACCTTATGCTAAACGAACCGATATAATTTCTGCTATTAACTTTGCCTCTGCAATTGCAAAAAATTACCGGGAAGCTAATATTTATATCTTTTCTGACGGCCGAGATAATGTAAATGCCGCACTTTTCAAAAGATTAGACAATATTTCTGTTTTCCATCTATTCATTTTCCATAGAAATTCGGCTAAGCAAAGTGAACTGATAAATAAGTGGAATGAATTATACAAAAGTTTGGGGGCTAAAGTAGTTCATATATACGATGCTCAGGCAAGCATGACAACGAATATCGGGATTAAATAAAATGATTGATATCCTTTACATATTTTTTTACTTAGCCTTAGGGGTTCTTATTTACCGCTGTTTGCTTATCGTGATACAACATTCGAAAAACGACTCCCCATGGCGGCACTTTGGAGATGCATTGTTTGCTTCATTGTCTCGATTTTACGAGAGAGTTCAAGCGGGCACACAAAGAGTTTACAATAAATTAGCCGAAAAGGAATTAAATAATTTATTGGGGCTTCTTGGAACCATAATTTGTACAATCTCTCTTTTTCTACTAATAATAATTGATATTTCATTCATATCTTTAATGGGTGCTCAGTTCTGGAGTTCTGACCCGGAATTATTAGCCGAAGAAATAAATACCGCTGCTAATACAGTTATTTCGATAACATCAGTAACAGATTATTTTGATTCACTTCTTAATTGGGCAGTATCGCATGTTGTTGTAAACCCTGGCGGTCACTTCCTTGCCGCCAATGCCTTGATTGTTATAAATTGTTTGATAGTCGCCGGGCTGTTCATAAAAGAATGTGCTAAGCCTGCAGGTTGGCTTCCATTGAACTTAAAGAAATTCGGAAGATGGTTTGTCGGCAGTGTAAATGTTGGATTGTTGTTATGCCTAATTTTCTATTACGGCTTTCTAATATATTACGGCGTTTCAAGCCAGCTAGCAGTAGGAGCGGAAACTCAATCAACCGTTAATTATTTTGATGATACATACGTTACCACTGAGGGAATAAGTAATCCTTTAGAGCCTTTAAATGAGGCTAAACTGGCAGCAAGTGTATGTTACGCTATTGCTGTATTAGGTGTAAATTTCATGGCTTTCTGGGGAATGCTGCTTTTTTATGGAATTGTTGTAACTCTGCTCTTAGTTCTTTTTAGATGGATATTGGAAGCATTTTATGATCAAATTATACTTCCACTGGGGATGGCACTTGGGTATGTTCAATTACAAAGGCAAGCTCAAAATATTAATGTGAATCAACATCAACGGACTGAAAGTGCAGATACGATGGCAACCGATGTTCAAGCACCTGAAGATGAAATACGAAATGATATTTCAAATTCTGAAGAGAGAATTATTGATGAAGAATTGCAAAATCTACGTGATGAGGTAGAAGAACGTAGAATTGCCGAAGAGGAACGGCAAAGAAATATAAATGATGATCCCTTGAATCTTGATTAAAGAATAAATGCAATGGAGATATTATGTCATATGAGGCAACATATAATACACGTATTAATACTCGAATAGCTTCCGATGCACTGAAAAACATTGGGAAAAATTTTCTGCAGATGGCGGAAGGTATCCGAACAGGTTCAGCAAAATGTACTGTTGCGATGGATAAACTTATGAACAAAGAAAATGGCTCCTTGCTAGATATACGAGAATTAAAAAAGAATTTTGAATATAAATGTAATCTAACTTTAAAAAATAATCCTCATATTGGGCCGTCTCAAGCTAAAATTCAAACAATCAATTCTATACCCGAACTGGATAACCTTGCCGGTCTGACACAGAATTATAAGACATTGATTACTAATCCGGAATTAACAAAAGGTCGTGAAGGGAAATTGAAAGTCAATACTATCGTTGAAGAATCATTCTCTCTGATTGAAAAATCCATTGTTGATGTCCAAACCGTGCTTATAACGAAAGCAATTACAAAATGTAATTGGACTATTGTTGATTCGGCGTCGGAAAATTCTGCTCAAACAGTAGTTGCACAAAACAGAGAAGGAAGCGTTCTTGCATTAAATATAACTGTTGATAATATCTCTTTAGATATCGCTGGTTTATGCGATTCTAGTTGTGTTGATCATGCAAAGAAATTGGTTACGGAACTAGATAGTGTGGGGCTAAAAGCAAGTCTTACAAATGAACTAAAACATAACAAACCTTCGGGTGGAATATTGTTAGGTGAAAGTAAACATGCGGATAAGATTATTAATAAGGTAAAAAGGAGAAAAAGACAAACATCAACAATAACGATCCCGATAAAAGCAAATGTTTCAAAAAGTGGTCAGCTAAATCAAAAAATTAAAAATAAATTGAAGGATTTATAAATGTCTGCACCCATTAAAAAACAAAAATGGCTGGAAGAATTTGAAACGGCAGTTGCCAGTCAAGAAAGGTGTGTCGGATTTACTTTTAATCATTCTGACTACGTTTTGGTACACGAAAAACCAGTTATGTTTGAACATTATTTAAAAAATATGTTCAATGAGAAGAATTTTAATTTAATTATTGAATTCTCACTTTCGGAAGGGCTGCGTTTTTTTGAGGTTGAAGATGAAGTAAAAGCTATAAAACAATTTGAAAGATACTCCGGTGTTATGATTAGCCATACCAGGAATAATTCTAATGAACCGGTAGCCCCAATTAAGATTTTGAAAGGAATAGATAAACTCTTGCGTCAAGGTATAATTCGCTGCGGGATAATAATGAAGTATGCCGAACACTTGGTTCCTAATTCACCCGGTAGTGGCGGATTAAATCAAAACGAACAAGTGGTAGTAGAAGAATTGTTTAATTCGTGGGCTACCGATCCGGTAGTATCATCGAATAATAATATCCTTTGTATGTTTGTTAGAGAAGGTCACATTTGTGAATCTGTCCGTGAAAAAATAAGGATGATTAAAGTTGATCTCCCGGGTTTTGAAGAGAGAAAAAAATTCTGCGAATTGCTTCTGAATAATGGAAATGAAGAACAATTTGCAAAGCCCGAAGAAAATTTATTAGTAGATGAGATTTCAAGGCTTACCTCCGGATTGTCTTATAAGGGCATTGAGAAACTTTACAGGCGGGGTGTAGTAAGTAAGAACAAAAAGCTAACTAGGACTATGTTGAAAGAAGCAAAAAAAGAAGAAATAAGAAAGATGTGTGGTGATCTTATCGAAGTTTTTGATACTGAAGCCGGATTTAACTGCATAGCTGGAATGGATTATGTTAAACGGTATTTTTCAAAGTTAAAATTACAACTCGAAAGTGGTAACGGGAACGACTTAGTCAGAGCAATTCTTATAGTTGGCGTGCCAGGCGTTGGTAAAAGTTTTTCAGTAAGAGCTTTTGCGAATAAGCTAGGGTTTAACTGTGTTGTTTTGCGTAACGTTCGTTCAATGTGGGTCGGGGAATCAGAAAGAAACCTTGAGAGAAGTTTTAATGCTATAGAAGCATTGGCACCAACAATATTATTCTTTGATGAAATAGATCAGGCACTCGGTCAAAGAGGTTCGCAAGGGGATGCAGGCACATCACAAAGAATGCTGGCCCGAATTTGGGAATTTATGGCACGTGAAGATCTTAGAGGGAAAGTAATATTTATCGCTGCTTCTAACAGACCTGATCTTCTTGATCCGGCGACCGTTGATCGCTTTGGTGTTGTAATACCTTTTCTCCTACCAACAATAACAGAAATGAAAATTATGCTACCTATTCTTGCTAATCAACTCCATCTTTATTTAGATGAAAATGTCGATATAGACATAATGGCTAAAATACTTGTTGAAAAAAGAATCTCCCCAAGACAAACCTTGGATGTTTTATCAATGGCACGAGTTCTTTCTAATGATGAAACTATAAAGAATGAGAAAATTTCTCATGAATCGCTTTTAGAAGCAGCTAACAGTTTTCAATCAAATGCTAATTCTATTGAGATTGAAAGAATTACTCTGGAGGCTCTAAGAATGACCACATTCAAACAACTATTACCTTGGTACGGATTAATGGCACCTTATGATTTACCCGCTAACACGGAAAGTGTTGTCGATGAAACTTCGGGGAATATTGATATAGCAAAACTAAATGAAAGGCTTAGCCAGTTAAAACAAGCGTTGTATTTGAGAGGTTAGTTATATGACACCTGGATTTGTAAATAAAAACAATGATAAGATTATCAAGGCAATCAATAAGTGGATGTCAAAAGCAAATACTCAGGCTGTATATGGTAGTTCAATCTTCGGTGGTGGAGACGTAAAAAAATTAGAGGAATTATTTTGCAAGACATTCAATGCCAGACATGCTGTTGCTCTATCAAGTTGTACGGCGGCACTTCATGCGGCACTCCACAGTATAGGAATAAAAAAAAGCAACAAAGTTTTAATTATAAGTAGTGATTGGCAAGGGATTGACGGAGTAGTTAGGTTTTGTGGAGCTATCCCTATTAGAATTGATAAAGACTTAAATATCAATAGAAATCAAACCGTCGTATATCCCTACGAGAATTTAAGCGCTATAATTGTCGCACGGAATTCAAATGATCAAGATTTGCTGAATACAATAAAGCAGCATTGCGACAAAAACAAAATTATACTGATTGAAGATTATGCCGATTTAAAAGAAATTGATATTACAAAAATCAAAGCACCGGAGTATGGTCAATTTGCAACTTTTAGTTTCGGTTATGACAAATGGATTCAAGCAGGAGAAGGTGGTATACTATTATGTAACAATTTTGATTATTATGTAAAAGCTATTCAGTTCACCCAACATCCGATATATCAAAGAGCGCGTTTATCAGCGAAAATCAAAGACCCAGTTAACTTCGGTTTAAATTATCGCATCCATCCTATTGCAGCTTCCATTGCACTTGATATATTATCTGAGAAAGAGAGCAAATAGCATTAAGATATTATATTTACCTTCTTAATCCAATCTTTATAAAACAATCCCAAAAAATAAGTTAAATCATATTTATTGCTTCTTTCAGATTTTTCTGTTCTAAGTGACTGTAAATTTGTGTTGTTGCTAAATCCTCATGACCAAGCAATTCTTTAATAATATAAAGCGAAACACCTTTCTGAGCTAGCAAAGAAGCGAACGAGTGTCGTAAAGTATGAAAATGTATTTCTTCATTTAAGCCAGCAGTTCTAACGGCTTTTTTGAATTTTTTAGTCACATAATCTTGAGTTAGTTTTATTCCTTTTGAATTTGTGAATACGTAATTAGTTGATAAATTATGTTTTGTTCTGTGTTTAATTGAGAGCAGGACGGGTTTGAGATTATTATTCATTGGAATGATTCTTTCCTTTTTACTTTTTGTTTGGAAATCATCAGTGCATTTTGTTTGAATTACTTCATTATTAAAATCAATCCAGTTCCATTGCATGTTAACTAATTCACCTTGACGCATACCAGTATAAAAGGCAGTTGTAAATAAATCCTTCAAAACTTGTTCTTGAGTTAATGACACTATTACTTTGAGTTCCTCAACGTTTATAAAAACCGGATGCTTTTTAGGTACACGAGGAAATTTTATTTTCTTAAAATGGTTTTCTTTTATGTAACCCCATGCAACTGATTTTGAAAATGCTGCTTTTAATGTGCGATAGTATAAGTGCGCTCCCCTTTTTGTTCTTGCAAAAGTTGATGTTATAAAATGATCAATCTTTCTCAGATCAATTTCAGTTAATGAGATGTTACCAATTGATTTTTCAAACTGACGGAATGATAATTTTATTGATCTTAGATAAGCTGCGGAAATTGTTGGCTTAATGTGCTGGATGTACTCGTCTTTGAATTGTGAAAGTAAAATTACTTTTTGCTTTTCAATTTGTTGGGTTGGTTGTTCTTTTGTGGGAATAATTATTTTCTTTTGAAAGTTGCTTAGAAAATGTTCGGCTATTTCTTTGTTGCTTGTACGTGTGGAAACGGTTGTACGTTTGCCATCAATGAAATAAACTACTTGGTAATTAGGTGATTTTGAATTTTTGACCAGGAACATATTTTTCTCCCGGTCTTGTATGGACTATGTATGGAGTAATACGTAAAACCTTTGAAAATGCCGCAAAAATAAAGAGTCTGTGTGATTTGTAATCAGCAGGTTGCGGGTTCGAGTCCCATTGCCAGCTCAAAATACTTTAAACCACAAGAAACCGTCTGACTTCAGGACGGTTTTATGTTTTTAAACCTAAAAGCACTGAACAGGTTTGATCAAATTATCGTAAGAACATTTTGGCAGGATTGTTTTAGGTTAGATTATATCATCTATATATTTTACTCCTCAATAAAGATTTTATGATCTTCTGCACGTATTACTTTTCCGATAACCACAGCATACTTTATCCCACTATTTTTTAATTCTACCAGTAACTGTTTCTCTTTTATTTTAGGAACGGATATTAACAAACCACCGGAAGTTTGTGCATCGTT